>NZ_JAKDLJ010000122.1 GCF_030452865.1 Pseudorhodobacter sp. | reverse complement strand
TCTCGCTCACCATGGATAAAAGTCGGGGGCAACGTCAGTGGCCTAAGCGAGCACTGGGGCGGCACGAATACGTGACAAGCCTAGCGGACTTCATCCGGGCCAGCGGTTGTTCCAAGCAAACAGGCCGTAGCCATGACTGTCTTTGGCATAGGCTCGTCAGAATCCCAACTTGCGCATCAGGGGCCGTCCAGACATGCGTCCTGACACCTTGGAGCAAGTCCGCACTATCGGAGAGACGTGACAACACCCGGCGTCGGCATCACCACCCCGTTCGAGGTCTTCGGCCAGCACCACTGCTTCGAGGTGACATATGATACGCCAGTACAGTCTGACGCGGAGATGCAGATCTGTTCACATTCTTCGAGCGAGATGCCGCGTATCCCTTTCTGCGTGAGATCACCGCCTTGGATGTCGGTGTCACTGTACCGGGTCATGCCCGGTTGCGCTGCCGTCTGCGCCACGGTGTGGCAGCTAGCCGCCAGCTCCGCAATCTTGGCGTCCTTGACCGATCCGTTGACCCCGAAGAACACGTCCCCGCCCGGTGTGGTCGCTATGACGCCGATCTCGGAATGCGCCTGCATGGCGCGCACAGAGTCTGGCGTCAAAGTGAAGGCCGACTTCAGGAGGCGGTCGTCCCGGTTGAGGAGCTGCGGATCCAAAACGTCATAAATGACCTCATTGATGACGACCTGGATCGTATCCAGCATTACGATCTCCGGCTCCGACAGCGACGAATACCCGATGATGCCTCTCGGCCCGCACGTGAGAAGCAACTTGCTCGCGCCGACCTCCGCGATCTGCTCGACAGACAGGACCAACCTTCCATCGATGTTTCTATATTCCACAGTTTCGGAATAGATGCCTTGGGTCAGAACATGAGCCTCGTTGAGCCTGTCTACGGATACCCAGTTCATGTCGTCGCTCGAAGCTGAGACGATGTCGTTCAGAAAGGTCGGCGAGACCCTGGCCTCCAGCAGGAAACCCGCAATCAGGGCCGTGAGAGATTGCGACAGATCAAGGGCATCCGCACCGGTGAGCCCCGCATTGTCTGAATAGAACTTATGGACCCCGATAAGAGCGCCCTCCGAGAGGTAGCGGTAGTCGGCCCCGAGGAAGGCATAGGCGCAGGAGCTGGCACAGATGGCACCGGGCTTTTCCAGCGTGCCAACCTGAGAGTTCGTTGTGTAGGGCAAGCTTTGGATGAAGCGGCCGATCTCCAAGCCCTCCATGAGGCTTCCACCGGGACTGTCGAACAGGAAAAGGGCGTTGTCGACTGTGTAGGGCGAGATGGCCGCCTTGATGCGCTGCGTGTCGCCCTCTTCGATCTCGCCGGTCAGCGTGACGTGGATGGTGGGCGGCCTGATCGGGCGAAGGTCGAGGTATTCGACGTCAATGTCGAGAGAAAGCGCGGGGGATCCAGCAAGCGCGACCAATATCGCTAGCATTAAGGGGCTACGCATCTTGATGAAAACATTCCCATGTGAAGTGCCGAGACGGTATCGGGGGAGAAATTGTTGGTCAATTAACGATCGCCCGAATTCAAGGGAACAGAGACGCTTCTGAATCGACAACCTGCCTCTGGCCACCGCCTTTCCGCCCTTCACGTCGGTCTAGGGCCGAAGATGCTGCTTAGTAACCGACTGTCCGCTTCAGCCAAATGCCGCAAGTTGCGTGCCGCACCTGCATCGGTCTGCTACCCGCCCTTTTCGACGCTCGAAGTCTTCCCACTAGCCTAGATTGCGCTCCTGTCGGAGTGCGACCAGCGCCGCAAAATCAGCCAAATCCGTGCTTGCCAAGCCAGCGCTCACAACCTCGAAGAGCCGCTTGTCCTCCTTGGTCATGCCCTTCTTTGGCCAAGCCGTCCGAAACTTCCCCATGGCATCCGAAAACCCGCTCCACCATTCCACCTGCCCCTTCTTCGAGCGGACGGATATCGCGGCAACGAGTTGGTAAGGGTCAGAGGCAACATCCGAGACCGCCTGGGCGCGCATCATAAGAAGGTCCATGAAGCGCTGGAATTGCGACGGGTTGATCCGTGGCAAGACCGGCTCCAGAACTGCAGGCAACCATTGGTTTGGCATGATCATCTGCGGCGCAATCACGACGCCGGTCATGTAGCCGTCGAGCCAGTCCACCGAAAGACCGGTGCCACGCAATAGCGCGACGACTTCACCCTTCCTTTCAGGCGCGGGTGCTTCCTGCGCCAGTTCTTCAAACGTCAAGCCCGGGTCGAAGTCCGGATCATCGCGGACCCAAGCTTCAATGGTCTGTTCATGTACATCAAGCATAACCGGGATCTTTTTCAGATCCCGACCATCCAGCAGAGCCATGGCGCAGGCGGCAAAACCGGTCGCGTCCGGGTGGAAGGCAGTCTCCAGAACATCGGCGGAACGGGCCAGAATGCGTGCCCACCAATCGCGTCGGGTCTCCAGCCATTTCCAAAGTGCCGTCTCTGCAGATTTCGCGCTGCGCGCCTTGTCGAGAACAGAATGGGCTGCATCGCTGTCTTCGAACCAGCTTTCGATTGTCTCGTGCCGATCCCACCATTCCTCGCTGGCGGTAATCAGATCCCCGTGCTGTCGCGGCGGAAGCGCTTGCGCTGCTCGTGTTGAGGCAAGATCAGCAATGAGGTCCGGTGTCGATTGAACCTCCGGCCGCAAACCGGCAAAACCACATAGACGGACAACCTCGATCAGCCCCGGAACGGGCGGCTGTCCATGGGTCAGACCATCTGCTAGCGCAATTGAAACGGCACGGCGCACATAGTCTGCTGTCACCGCCAGAGCGCCGACTTCTTCGGTCATGCGTTCGATGATGGATTTCTGATCAAGCGCCGTGCGACAAGTGATGGTGTAAGCGTCCTTCACACCCTGCCCCTGTTTCAGGAGCAGCATCGCCATTTTGCGCTGCGAACCGGATTGTAGCGCAATGCCGATGCTCTGAGCCCCTCCACCATCGGGCAAGGACGCATGAATGCTGTGCATCGTCCAAGGCGCCTGATCTGCTGAAGCTGCGACGCTCTTGCGCATCGCCTCTTTGAGCATGGCGTCCACCTTCGCCCGCGCGGCATCGTCGGGCATCCAACTGCGCAGGACGACCAATGACGCCAGAATTCGACCAGGCAGTTCAGCACTTGCAAGGCGATTGGCGAGGCCTTGTGCTGCTGTGAGGCGAATGTGCAGTGCCGGGTCAAGCAACCAGTAACAGGCCAGATCTGCATGAATGGCATCGCTTCGGCTGACCGAATAGGCCACGACATGATCACGCATGTCAGACGGCATGGCTGGGAAGCTTTCCGTCAGCGCGTGATGCAGAGCAAGCGGTTCGCCGTCTGCCTGCAGGGTGAGTTCAGCAAAGAGCCCTTCCAAGAGGGCGTCGCCTTCAGCAGGATTGGTCGCACGTCGACTGGTCGCGGGGACGACATCTTCGACTTGCAGTGCGAGAGCAGCGGGCGCAGGCAAGCCGTTTCGGGTCCAAAGCTGCGCAAAGAGCAGACTGTGGGCGGATGTCATCCGACCTTGTCCGTGCGCAAGGTCTAATGCCGCTTCGACTGCAACGATAAGGGTCTGACCACGTGCTTTGCCGTTTTCGCGGGCGATGCGGGCAGTATCAAGTCCTGCTCCCAGAAGGTCTAGCAAACCCTCGTCGCGTGGGCTTGGTTCTGCGATCGCGCAAATTCGTGCAACGATCTGACCGCCCAGGGCCGGCCGATGCAGCAGATCTAAGCCCAAACGTTCCAGAACCTCCCGGCGCGCTCCGAAACCGTCATTGCCTGCAGCTTTCAGAGCAGCCAATGCCTCATCGATCCTGCTCTTTGCCATTAGTCACCGTCCCGGACCGCGCGATTTCTGAGACCAGCCTACCAATGCCACTCTGACTTGTCAGGAAGTCACAGCATGATTGCAGTCCTAAAAACTTCGGCAGTTCGGCTAAAGAGCAAGCCCTCGGGCCCAACCCTTGGCGGCGCTGAAAAGTGCCTATTGCAAGCCTCCGTCAGCCCGCCGTCGGCACCCACACCTGTTTCGTCATGGTTTTGATAGAGGAAGCAACTTGCAGTGATATGACGAGCCGAGCGATAATGGTCGCATGAATAGACACTTGAGCCGTTTCAGACTTCGTCGCGCCGATCTCACTGGCATTTACCTATTGGTGGTAATCGGGATTGGATTACTGTTCCTTGAGGGCGGGATGGCTCGAGCCGAGGAAGCACCCATCCTTGAAGCACGTGTCAGCAAGGTTCTGGACGGAGACTCCTTCACGCTGAGCGGCGAGTCGCGTCGAATTCGTGTCTGGGGCCTCGATGCGCCGGAATGGAACCATCAAGGCGGCTCAACCGCCACATCGACCCTGCGCCGTTTGATATCCGGCAAGCACCTGCATTGCGCAGTTCTTGACGTTGATCGATATGGACGCCTCGTTGCCCAATGTATTCTGCCCAACGGCCGAGACATTGCGGCAGAGATGATCCGCTCCGGCGCTGCCACCGAATACTGCCGATATTCCGGCGGCTACTACGGCACGTGCTAGAATCCTTAGCGCAACCCGGACGAGGGCATTGAGCGCAATCACCGCTCCCAATCATGCTCGCCCCGAGCAGGAGTTGACGCGAGCAGCCGCTCAGCCTGCCGTGCCTCTTTCAGCGTCAGCCCGAGCGCCACATGCGACTTAGCCGAAGAAACGATGGCCCGCGCGATCCACATCCGCTGGTCCGCATCCTCGAAATCCCCTGCCAGCGCATCCGTCCGGCCGCTGGCGAGATCCGCGACAACCCCTTTGCCATACCGCTGCCGCAACTCGTCGGCGAACCGCTCAGCATGAGCATCTCCCCGGAACTCAACCTTGCCATCCGCCTGCATGATACGGCCCATCGACCCAAGAGCGCGCAGCAATCGGTCGTTTTCCGGCTTTACCTCATGTGCCCGGGCATGATCGATCAACTTGGCCGCCGCCTCGTAGAAACCTTCGAGTTCTTCGATGACCTTCCGGCCTTGATCCGGGTTATGAAGATCGGCACGCCGCCGCCCAGAAATGGCCAGCAGGTCACTGCGCACCCAGTCGCGTTCTTCCCAGGCACTGGCGGCACCGGTTTCCAGCCGCTCGGCCATCCGGTCACCGCGAAGACCCATAGACATTGCTTTGCCGACGATGTCCGTTTTCAGCCGCACTGCGGCACCTGGCTGCAGATCAACTGCCTCCCTGCCCTGCGTCAGCCGGTCACCCTCAAAACCGGTCGCGTAAAGCTTGGTCTGCGGCATCATCTGTAGCAGCTGCGCGCCGCGCGCATCGCCCAACCCCTTGGCGATGTCGATGACATAGCCATAGAGCTCGTCCCGCATTTCCTTGCGCTCGGCGACAGGCATCTTCCGGATCTTGCCCTCCGCCTCAGCCATCCAGCCGCTGAAATGTCGATCCAGATCGGCTCTCTCCGCCGTGGCCACATCACCCAGAAAAGGCTGCAACACCCCGCCCCGCCGCATGGCCTCTTCTGCCTTGGCAATCTTCTCGCCAATCTCTGGCAGACCCGTCAGCGCTGCGACATGGCTCAGACTGCGCATGGCATCCGCCGTGCGTGCCATCGTCGCCAGCGCATCCTCCAGCGCCTTACCCTCGCGCGGCCGCTCTTCTGGCGCTCGGCCCTCAACTCGCGCCCGCTCGATCTCTGCCCGCGACGGTCCATAGGTCAGCAACCCACGCTCGGCGCGAGAAGTGGCATCGAGGAACACGCCCTCCTCGGCCGCGATCGCCACCATGCGCTCCTTCATGACGTCCAGATTGAAGGCATGCTCCTTGGCCATGAAGAACCAGCTATCGTTCAACGTGCCCCGGTTGTTCACGACCATGTGGACATGCGGATGCGCCTTGTCGGTGTGCAAGGCTGCGACATAGGACCAGACATCGTCCTGATGCTCGCCCAACTGAAACATCTCGAAGGCCCAGGCTTCAGCAATCAGCTTCGCCTTCTCAGGCCGAACATGAGACGGAAAACTCATCAGGAGATGGGTGGTGTGGCCGTTCTTCGGTGATCCGCGCCAATCTTCGACCCAGTTGCCGACGATGTCATTCCGCTCGTCCTTGGTCAGCCCCTTGGCATCAGCATCCAGCACGACCCCATTGCCGAAGATCGAGGCCGACTTCGAGAACAGGTAGTCCATCTGGGCGGCCAGCTCCTTGGCATTGGCCGTCCCACCCTTGCCGATCTTCTTCAGCACCGCCGCGTTCGACCCCAGCGAAAGCCGCCACAGCTGGCTGGCCCGCGTCGAGAAACTGAACCCGCGCTTGGGCGAAGACGAACCGTCCGCCTTCACCCGACCCTGCTGCGGCCGCAGGAAGTTGATCTCGCCAAGAACAGCCTCGGCAACCCCGATGGGACGCGACCCGAGCTTAACCATGGCGCGCGCCCTCCTGAGCTTCTACGAACTTGCGGAACAGCGCCACTCCCTGCCGCCGACGCTCTGCAATGATTTGGTTCAGCGCCTTGGCCACAATCGGCAGAGACCGGCGCAACTCATCGACCGATGCCCACTGCGCCTTGACCATCGGCGCCCTGCCCCGGTTCGCAGCCAAAGCAATCTGGTTCACGTTGGTGCCGATCTTGCCCAGCTCGTAACGAATTTCCTCCAGCTTGGCGCTGTCCTCCCGGCTGAACTCGAGGAAACCAGAGGCCATGCGCACTACTGATCGCACTCCATCGGACCGGGATTTTGCACCGAGCTGGGTGCAGAGCGCATCGAAGGCATGCAACTCTTCAGCAGGCAGGCGACAGCTCACGACTTGGCCCTTTTCCTCCGACCGTGGTCGTCCGCGCCCAACGCCTTGCTGCACAGCAGAATCAGAAACTTCATTGCCAACTTGGTCAGAAACACCGGACTGCCACTTAAGTCTAGTTTCGCGAGGATCTGATTTTAACGCCAACTTCTGTCACCGATTATTTGTAGACACATCGCATTTCCTGCCACTCTTCCTACCCCTTCCTTCACCTCCCTTTCAAGTGCAATCTAAGCGCGATTTATGCTCTTGCAGATTGTGCTGACCTTGGGTAACTCCCCCGCCACCGAATGCGTTTCGCTGATCGCGCAACACACAAGGTGAGACAGGGATGGTGTACCCCCAGCCACGTGGCCAGAGGTGAATTTTCCCTGAGAACGTGGGCCTAAAGCCTTGTTTTTGTTTGCCGTGTGGAGCCTGGCGTTCAGTGTTCAGGTTCCGGAGAAAGGAAGTGTGGGATGCGTCTTGTGGCATCAGGGATGTGTGTTCGGGGTTACGCCTTGTGATACACGCATTGCGCGATCAGATAAAAGACATACGCATCCAGTAATCAGATTTCGGATTAAAGAGATACGCCTTGCGCAATAAGATTTGCGCGAGCCGGTTTCTGATATCTGCAGTCTGCGTTCAGATTAAAGCGATGCGAGTTAAGATAAAAGATTTCGGCGATCCGCATTGCGCGAAACGCAATCGGCGAAGTGAGGAAGGTGGTATGGGTTACGGGATACGTGTTGTGCTGGTGATGAACCGCAAGGGGGGATCGGGCAAGAGCACCCTCTGTCGCGCCTTGGCTTCTGCTGCGGCTGCAAAAGGCGAGACGGTGACGATCTTCGACACCGATGCTTCAAAGTCCTGCCTCAAGTGGATGCAGGCGGGAAAGGAGGCCGGCAACTGGTCCCCCTTGGTTGAGGTGATCCACACGCTCGACGCCCACCGGGTGGCAGAAGCCATCGGGCAGATCTATGAGCAGCCCGATCAAGAGCACCTCATCCTGATCGACACCTTCGGCGGCGGATCAGAAGCGCAGGACGTTCTGGCGGTCGCAGCGCACCGGATCATCTGCCCGATGATGCTGTCGCGGGGCGATTTGAGCGAAACGATGGAAACGGCCAACTGGTATTTGAAGCTGCGTGGCCGCGTGGAAAAGCCGGGCGAGCTTGCAGGGTTTTCTGTATTGCTCAACCGGGTGCCTGTGCGGGTGTCAGAGACCGAGCGGGCGGTGGCTGAAGAGCTGTTCCAGTCCTTGCCAGCCCTTGAGACCTATCTTGGCAGCCGCGCCGCTTATGTTCGAATGGACAGAGAAGGGCTTCTCGGAGTGATCGCGGACAAGACGCCGAACCGGGCGCTTGCTGCGCACGTCCAGAGTGCCGTGAAGGAGGCAGGGGACCTTCTGGAAGAGATCGACCAGATGATCCTCAACCCGGCAGAGGTCGCATGATGGCACAGCGTAAGGACGTGATGCGGATCATTCGCCAAGACGCAGGGTTTTCGGCCAAGTTGGGGTTTGGCGGGAGGGTGGGCGAAAGTGAATTGGCCGATCGGCCCATCCCGGTACCGCCGACTTCGGTTGACGCCTTGGCGGCACCGAACCCTTCGGCACCGGCACTGGCAGCGACGACCACGCCAAGCCACAACACTGGCGAAGTTGGTGGCAGACCCGTTGGGCCCAAAGAAGAAGCCCGGGAAGAGGAGAAGGCCTTCGGCACCCAAATGGCTTGGGATGCGAAGGCGGCTGGCGTTGCTACGGGATCAGCAGCGCGCGGGCAGGTTGTCCATGTCTCATTGTCGCTGACCACCCGGCAGGCGCGGCTGGCAGAAGAGTGGGCCACGGCTGCGCGTTGCACCGTCCAGTTT
>NZ_JAKDLJ010000121.1 GCF_030452865.1 Pseudorhodobacter sp. | reverse complement strand
GCTTGTCCTTCATGGGCGGGGGCCAGCAGTTTTTCGACTCGGCAGCCATCGCCGCAGCCTTCACAGACACACCGCAACTTTCATTGGGGAATATTTTTGGGGGAGTGGCGCTATGAAACACACTCCTTTTTTAGGTTGGGAAGTCGTCGGGACGCACGACGCCCGCGCGCAAGCCGCAGTCGATGCAGAGCATCCAGAGTGGACGGGCCTACCTGCTACGGCGATGGAGGCGAGGGATGTAGGATTGAAACACTTCTTCACGGGCAAGCCGTGTAAGCACGGCCATGTGTCGATCCGGTGGGCCAGCACGGTCGTTTGCAGAGAGTGCAACCGCGAGTATCTAGCCAGTCCGAAACACAGAGCTTGGGCGCGCGAGTACGACCGGAAACAGTACGCTCGTCCTGAGGACAAGAAAAAGTTTCAAATCTACATGCGCGAGTACGAGCGCCGACCGGAGTCCGTTGAGCGAAGACGTGAGTACAACAACCGTCCTGAGGTCAAAGATCGGAGGCGCAAATATCGGCGTCCTGATGCTGCGAAGAAAGAACGAGAATACTTCTCCCGACCGGAAATTAAAGCAAAGCACAGCGAGCGAAACAGGCGTCGCGATGCCACAAAACGCAACGCAACACCCAACTGGCTCATGGACAACCACATTGCCGACATGCACGCGTTTTACGCAGAGGCTCAGCGTCTGACCGACGAGACAGGCATCCCGCACCACGTCGATCACATTATCCCGCTCACTCACCCCGACGTGCAAGGGCTGCATGTCCCGTGGAACCTTCAAATCCTCACGGCCAGTGAGAACACGTCGAAGAACAATTCGTTCGACTACACCAACGAGAATGAAAGCTGGAGAACCACATGACCAAGATCATCCAACGCGGGGAAGACCTCATTATGCCGAATGCCGATCCTGCCGTGGACATTGTAAAGGGCTATCGCCGCTATTTGATCGGCTTGGATATCGCGCAGGCGCAAGACCGGAACGCCTATTCGATCATACTGGATGAGCGGGTGCCATTTTATGACGAGAACGGACGGCAGGAGCTGACCAAGCGCCGCCGTGAGATCGTTCGGGCGGATCACCTACCAGCCATGTCCTACGCCGATCTTGCCATCGTGACCCGCAACCTGATGATGGACCCGTCCATCGCGGGCCGCGCTTACCTTGTCGTGGATGCCTCGGGCGTGGGCCGCGCGTTCTGCGACATTCTCAACACGAAGTCAGTGCAGCACACCCGCGTTCAGATGGTTGCGGGCGAGAATGAGTCGGAATCGAAGGAGCGTGGGCAGACCTTTAACAACGTGGGGCGCACCCGGCTCTTGTCGTCGCTGAACTCGGCCATTCATACTGGCGATCTGACCATCGGCAACTTCGCTGCCCGCGATCTGCTGCGCCAAGAGCTTGAGAGCTTTGAGGCCGATGTGGGATCGACCGGGCGCGTGCGCATTGAGGGCGGCACGAAGTTCGGCCATGCCGACTTGGCCGTGTCGGCATCGCTGGCGCTGTGGCTGTCCGATCACCGCAGCATCGGTGCGCATATCGGGGAAGTGGCTTTGCGGGGCTACTGGTAGGAAAAACCTGCACTGTCGCGGTGCTTGTGATCGCCGCGCCCACAGTCGCCCGACGACTTCAACGAGACGCGGGCAAACACCGGGCAAATATCGCGCGCTGATGGGTGTCCCTACGTTTTGGGCATAATGGTAATGGCGCGAGGATAACAGCCTTCACAGACGCGCTGCTCATGGGATTAGCCGAAAAAGGCCTTGACCGATCTAGAAGGAGGCGCTAGGTGTTGCGGGCAGAGTCATGCGAGCAACTATAACTTGACTCCGTTGCCGTTCTGTTCCACCTTCTCAGGTGAACAGAATCGGAGGCCCATATGGCGCATCACTCAGAAGAATTCTTGATCACGGACCCCGAGGCGCAGCCCGGAGTTGTCTCGAAGGTCGAGGCCGGTGTTCGGCCCTTGCAACTCCTTGAACCTTACAGCGCCGATCATGACGTTCACTGCGCTTTCTGCCCCCAACGGCAGTTGCATAAGCACGGCTACCTCGCACTGCTACCTGATGGCCGTCGCGCCTTGTGCGGGAATGTCTGCGCAGAAGAATACTTCGACAAGCAGACGGTCAACTCCCTCGACCGTAAGCGCGACCAGCTTGCCGGTATAAGGCTCAAGCGACGGCAAGCAGAGGCGATCATAGGTAATGCTGCGGACCTCCTGCCGATGATCGACGCGGACATTGCGCCAAATGAGTGGGAGGCCGAGGCGGCGATGGAAGCCCTTGGGCATCACATCCCGAAAGCGGTCAGAGAACAGATCAAAGCCAGTGACGTGCAAGGTGTCGCGCATCTCGGGCAGTCCTGCCGCGCCTTCGGTGACGCGAGAGGCGGAATCGCCTGCATCATCGGTAAAGCAGATGGCGTGACTGCGGGCGAAGCCGAGAAACTGATGGAGAAGCGCGTGGCCATCGTCGAGCGCATCAAGCATGGCACCCATTATTTACACGAGGCCGTCGCGTTCTTCCAGCCAGACAACCTGCAAAGGTTCCGGCTTTGGCTGCTGGCAAACCAGAATCTGCACAGCATCCGAGGCGTGCATGTCACCAAGAAACATATGACGATCACGGTGCAAGAGGGCACGGATTGGATGGGCGATCCGCGCACCAGCCGCTACCAGCTTGACCTGCCCGACATTGAAGCACCAGACCTCGCCCAGATCATGGCTACGCTTGGATGGTAGGCGCTATCACGGGCGAAGTACCTTGCCCGGTCGAAACCTGATTTCACCGGGTCTGCCAACTTCCCGAGTCTCTATGGTGAACTGTCCATCGGTCCTCAATAGCGCGACCGGTTCAATATGTGAAAGAAAGTTCTCGGGCATCTCGGTCGCTCGCCTGTACCAGCGTTTCACTGTATCGGGCGATATTCCCAAGTCGTCGGCGATCTCACCGAATATCACCCCTTCGGGCTTCTTGGTCATTGCTCGCTTTCTTCCATCGGCGCTTTCGTCGTCCCGATCCTCAGCCATCTTGATCTCAACTTCCTCAATTATGATCAAGGTCGTCTCCTGACGCTTCAACGCGGCGTCTAGGTCGTCGTTGAGCCAGCCTTCGAGCAGTTCATGACAGTCCTCGTATCGGCCCCATCTTGCGCCCGCAGGATTGGCTTGGTGGCCCTGCGCCGGAAAGGCTCCTTTGTGGTCAAACAGGAAACTTGGAGCGAACCAAGCAAGGAACCCTTTCACAAAGTCTGGGTATTCGCGGCTGGTCTGATCACAAACATGAAGTGCTGCCATGGCGTAGTGCATCAGCGGTTCAAACTCGAATTTCAGGCGGAGGTATTCGATGAAGGCAGTCTCAAAGCAGGTAGTTGGAAGTAGCTGCTTAGCCATGGATGTGCCCCTCGGGTGATGGTGTTCCTGCCAACACGGCATAACGCAAACCATCCGAAAGGACTACCAAATGACTGAAAAGCTTAAAGCGGCAATGAGAGCATTGCGGGACGCAGGCGCACGCGACGACAGTGAGGTGAACTGGAAGGACGACGTGGATGAGATCCACACCTACCGGCTGGTGTTCATCGAAGGTGAAAGTCAGCCCCTATGGGTCGAGGTGATCGCATGACCCACGAACCGCACATTATCACGGGGCGTTGCAGAGATGGCGTCGCACTTGCCGAAGTCGAAGCCGCGCAACGCGTGATCAATCACTACATCGGCGAAAACTTTGTGACTGACTTCTGCCGTGACGAAAAGGGCTTCTTCGGCTTCTGCTACGATCCGCAGTGTTTCGCGGATCGTGCAAAACGCTTGGCTGACGGCGACACTGCCTAATGTTGTAGAGTTGTTGCAGAGCCATCAAAAACACGAAGGTCGCCTTAGCGGGCGGCCTTTATCGTATTGATTCTATTAGGTAATATGGTGCCCCCATACGGATTCGAACCGCAGACCCTCTGATTACAAATCAGATGCTCTACCAGCTGAGCTATAGGGGCAGTGTACATCAGATAGCCGCAGAAAACCCGCGTTGCAAGTGCGGTTTGCGTTTATCCCGCGCGATTGGCATGGGCGAGGACCCAGACCGCAGCCAGTCCGACAAGCATCACCAGCAGCGCGGCAGGGGCGGCGTCGCCGATGCGTTCAAGGCTCGCCTGTTCATAGACGCGGGTGGCCAGCGTGTTGTAGTTGAACGGGCGCAACAGCAGCGTTGCCGGCAATTCCTTGACGCAATCGACAAAAACCACCAGCAGAGCGGTTGCGACGGACCCGCGCATCAGTGGCAGATAGACGCTGCTTAGTGTTCCGCCCGGACCCCGCCCCAAGGATCGCGCCGCCAGCGGCAAGGACGGCGAAATGCGGCCGAAAGCCGAATCAACCGCGCCTTGGGCGACGCCGAAAAACCGGACGAAATAGGCGATGATCAATGCCGCCGCCGATCCGGTCAGAATCAATCCCGGCTCAACGCCTGTCAGCGCCAGAATCGCATCGGCAAGATGATGGTCGAACGCAGCCAGCGGGATCAGCAGACCTACTGCCAGAACCGCCCCCGGTGCGGCATAACCGACCGATGTAAGCGGCAGGATCATTCGGGGCGCGCCCCGGCGGACCATCCGCACGCCATAAACCAGAAACACCGCGCCCGCGACAGTGAGAAAAGCCGCAATCCCGCCGACGAATACTGTATTTCCAAAGGCTTGCAACAGACCGGGTGACACCCAGGCCCCCGGTTTTTTCACCGCATGGCCCAGCATCACTGCGACCGGCAGCACAAAGCCCATTCCGAAGGGGATCAGGCAGGCAAATGTTGCCACCCAAGCCCGCGCGCCCGTCAGACGCTGCGCCTCCAACGGGCGGGACGCGCGGGACATGCGAAAAAACCGCGCGTTCCGGCGGCTCAATCTCTCGATCCCGAGCAACACCACGACGATGGCAAGGATGACCAGCGACAGTTGCGCCGCGCCCCCGGCATTGCCACCCGAGAGCCAGACCGAGAAAATGCCCGTGGTCAGGGTTTGCACCCCGAAGTGATCGACGGTGCCGAAATCCGCCACGGTTTCCATCATCGCAAGGGCCACCCCCATCGCAATCGACGGGCGGGCCAAGGGCAGGCCGACGCGAAAAAACACGCTGATCGGGCCTTTGCCCAAAGCGCGCGCCACCTCATAAGTGCAATTCGATTGCTCCCGGAAAGCGGCGCGGGACAGCAGATAGACGTAGGGATATAAGGCTGCCGACAGTACCAAAACAGCCATCTGCGGCGTGCGCATCGCCGGAAACCAGTAGTCGCGCGCATCCTGCCAGCCAAACCCGGCGCGCATCGCGGTTTGGACGACGCCGGAATAGTCGAAGAAATCCACCAGCGCATAGGCGCCGACATAGCCCGGTATCGCCAAGGGAAACAACAGCGCATAGTCGAGCCAGCGGCTGCCGGGAAAGCGATACATCGCAACCAGCCATGCCGCGCCGGTGCCGACCATCGCCGTCAAAATTCCGACCCCGAACATCAAAAGGAATGTGTTGCCCAAGTAGCGCGGCAGCACTGTCGACATCAGATGCGGCCAGATGTTTTCCACCGGATGGAACGCAATCCAGATCACCGACAATATTGGCGCAATCACCACCAAAGCGATCAGAGCGGCCCCGACCGACCACAGGCTCGGCAAGCGGTTCCAGGACCAGACCCTTCTCGATGCCGCGGGATGTTGAGTGTTTTGCTCGGTCATAAGTCGCAGCCGTACAGGAAAGCGGTTTGACTGTCCAGAAAAGGCCTTATAGTTCGATTATAGCGTTTCAAAATGAAGTCGCGACGCTTTACAAGACCCATGAACACCCTGCGCCACAGAAAACCGACGGGAAGGCTTTGATGCGGATTGTCTATCACCTTGGTGCCCATTGCACGGATGAGGAGCGTTTGCTGCGCTGCCTGCTGAAAAATCGCGGCCGGCTTGCCGAAGAAGGGATCGTGGTTCCCGGCCCTGCCAAGTACCGCTCGTTGCTGCGTGATACCGCGATGTCCCTGAAAGGGGAAGCCGCCTCGGAAGAAACGCAAACCATGATCATGGAACAGATCATGTCCGAAAACCGGGCAGAGCGGGTCATTCTGTCATGGGACAATTTCATGGGCTTCGCGCCGAGTGCGGTTCGCGGGGGGATTTATACGTCCGGTCCCGACCGCATGCACGCCTTTTGCCAGATATTCCCGGGGGTTGAAACGGAATTTCATCTTGCGATCCGCAACCCGGCAACCTTTGTTCCTGCGATGTTTCATAAGCAGAAAGGCCGAGCCTATGAGGATTTCATCGAGGGGATGGATGTGGCGTCGCTGCGCTGGTCAACGCTGATATCGGCACTGCGGGAACGCAACCCGCAGGTGCCGATAACGGTTTGGTGCGACGAGGACACCCCGCTTTTATGGCCGGAAATCCTCCGCGCCGTGTCCGGCCATAGCGACAAGATCACGCTGACGGAAACGGATGATCTGCTCGCCTCGATCATGTCCGCCGATGGCATGGGGCGGATGGCAGGATATATCGAATCGCATCCGCCGCAGGATGCAACCCAACGCCGCAGGGTGGTCTCGGCGTTTCTGGATAAATTCGCGCTGACGGATCAGGTGGAAGTGGAAATCGACATGCCGGGATGGTCTGAAGACCTGATCGCCGGGATGACAGAGGGCTATGATCAGGACGTATCGCGGATCATTGCCATGGACGGGGTTCATTTCCTGACCGCCTGAATCGTTTTGCATTTCATCTGCGACAGGCAGATCGAAATTCGCTTTCGATCAACGGGGGAGGCGGGCAATTTTGATACGAGTCAGTGCGAAACGCTCTCGCGGTGGCGGCGTTTCACCTCTCGGACCGCCCGGACGTGAAACGCGACGCGTTTTCATATCAAAATTCTATTGCATGCCCAAAGCGGTTTTGTAGAGGTCAAGCACGGCTTCTTCTTCGGCAATATCATCCGGCGTGCGTTTGCGCAGTGCCACGACCTTGCGCAAGACCTTGGTGTCATAGCCGCGGCCTTTTGCTTCCGCCATCAACTCCTTTTGCTGCTCGGCGAGGTCCTTCTTTTCGGAGTCCAACTGCTCAAAACGCTCAATGAACGCGCGCAGCTCATCGGCGGTAACGGAATATTGGTCAATCGGATCGCTCATGCTGGCCTCTCTAGCTCTGGGAGCCTTTCCCTAGCGCGGCAGCGGGGGGCGGTTCAAGCACCGCTTTTGTAAAAAGGCGAAGTGGCGTACAAATATCGAAGACGCGGGTGCGGCGTTTCGACTTGCCCCGCCGAAACGCCTCGGTTAGAGGCGCGGGTCAATGTCGCGGTTTGAGATCGGCAGGGGGCAGATCATGGAAATGCTGGTTTGGATTGGCGCCGCCGTCTCGTTGATCGGGGTCGCCGGTTTGGCATGGTGTGTCGTTCTGGCGATGAAGGCACGCAATTCCGGTAAGCCGGAAGCAGAGATGCGCGCCTCCTTGCAAAAGGTGGTGGCGCTGAACATGGGCGCGCTCGGGGTTTCGGCGCTGGGCCTGATGCTGGTGGTTTTCGGCATTCTGCTGAAGTAGCCGAGGGCAGCGGTCCGAGCCGTTCAGCCGTCGTTCAATGCGTCCAGACTGATGCCCTCGCGGATCAAGCCATCCAGCACCGGAGCGGGGGACCAAAGTGCGGCGTCATCTTTTTCCCATTCCATCAGATCATCGCGCAGCACCAGCAAGCCGCGCCGCGCCGCCCATAACATCGGGCCACCGCCCCAGCGCGGAAAACCAAGGCCGAGCACCATCGCCAGATCAATATCCGACGGGCGCAGTGCGGCCTCGTCCCCATAAAGCCGCAATCCGGCATTGGCCAACGCGCCCAGCATCGGCGCTGCCAGACCGGACCAAAGGTCAAGGCTCGCCGGGTCGTTGCTGTGGCGGTCCCTGTCGCGCACCATGCCCCAGCGGGTCAGTACTTCCAACACAGGTTCCGGCCCATGCTTGTCCTCCAACACTTGCAGGCTTTTGCTGAAGGCCGATGACAGGCCGGCGCAAATCCCGGCGCCTTGCCCCTGAATGACGCTGCGCCGCATGCGTTTGAGCAGGGCAAGCAGGGTCGCCACCGTCTCGGCGTCGCTGTCGGGCGTGACCAACATTTCGGCCAGCCTGCCATTCTGTGTCGGCGGCATCATTACCAGCCCCAATGCCCGCTGCCCACCAGTACCAACCCGCCCCAACGTGACAATCGGAGCGCCGGAGGTCGCGGCGATGCCGGGCACTTTCGCATCCGCATGACGATAGGGGCCGGTCACGAACACCAGATCTGCGGCGTCGCCATCCTCCCCCGGAAGGCCTGGCTGCACCCGTGCCCAGTGCGCGTCATACTCCGTTTGCGACAGCTTGCCTGCCGCAAGGTCCGAGGCGAGCCCATGCGCCACGCTTTCCAATCCCTTGGCCAGCGCGTCACCATCGCCGTCAATCAGCGTCACCTCATACCCCGCCGCCAACACCTCGCGCGTCAGGGCAACGGCATCGGCGGCTGCACCGACGATGGAGATCCGCTCCAGTTTTTGTGCTTTCGCTTTGGCACCCAACATGCGTCCGGCGCGGCGTTCGGCAAAGAAGACGTGACGCAGGGCTTCGGCCT
>NZ_JAKDLJ010000550.1 GCF_030452865.1 Pseudorhodobacter sp. | reverse complement strand
AAATCCTATGCCCGCAAGGGCGGGGAAGCGTTTGAACCCGTGGACGTGCGCGCCTGTCTGTCCTCGGCGCTGTCGATGATGGAGCCGCAGTTGAAAACCCGCGTGGTGCAGATCACGCGCAACCTGCCACGCAATCCGGTGATGGTGATGGCGGATCGGTTGCGGCTGGAACAGGTGATCATCAACCTGCTGCGCAACGCGCTGGATGCGACCAAGGATGTGAAAGACCCGCATATTGACCTTGCGGTTGCGGTCGACCACTCGGTCCATCTGACGGTGCGCGACAACGGCCACGGCATCGACAACCTTGAAGACCTGTTCGAACCCTTCTACACGACCAAGAAACCGGGGGAAGGGGTCGGCCTCGGGCTCGCGATTTCCTCGGGTATTGTTACCGACCTCGGTGGCCGGCTTCTGGCCCGCAATGGTGATACGCAGGGGGCTGTATTCGAAGTACAGCTTCCCATATTAGGCACAGAACTTGCAGCAGCGGAGTAAAGAATGGCACGAGCAATGAAAGTCGCGATCGTCGATGACGAAGCCGATATGCGGCAATCAATCAGCCAATGGCTGGCGCTGTCCGGGTTTGAGACGGAAACCTACGCTTCGGCGGAGGAGGCGTTGAAAAGCATCGGTGCCGATTATCCCGGAGTTGTCGTCTCCGATATCCGGATGCCGGGGATGGATGGGATGGCCTTCCTGAAACGATTGATGAGCCTTGATGGCGGCTTGCCGGTCATCATGATCACCGGGCACGGCGATGTGCCGATGGCGGTGGAGGCGATGCGCATTGGGGCTTTCGATTTTCTGGAAAAGCCGTTCAACCCCGAACGGATGACGGAACTGACCAAAAAGGCCACCCAAAACCGCCGCCTGACACTGGACAGCCGTGCGCTGCGCCGCGAACTCTCCGACGGAACGATCCTGATGCAAAAGCTGATCGGTTCCTCGGCGGAAATGGAACGGTTGCGCGAGGATATCCTCGATCTCGGTCAGGCAGACGGCCATGTGCTGATCGACGGCGAAACCGGCACCGGCAAAACCCTTGTCGCCCACGCGCTGCATGCGGTGGGGCCGCGCGCGTCAAAGAAATTCGTCACCATCTCCTGCGCTGCCTGGTCCGAAGATCAACTCGCCGCGCGGCTTTTCGGCCCGATGGAAGATGGCGGCGCCCCGCTGGTGGAGGAGGCGCGCGGCGGCACGCTTTGCCTTGAGGATATCGAAAGTCTGAGCCACGGGTTGCAATCGCGGCTGCTGACCATGATCAACGAACAAGGCAGCCCGCCCGAAACCCGCATCATCGCCATTGTGAACGAACATGCGCCGGATAAAACGCTGGAAGACATCCTGCGCCCGGATCTGTTCTACCGCTTGGGTGCGTTGACCATCCTGTGCCCGCCACTGCGCGCGCGCGGCGAAGATATCCTGACGCTGTTCACCCGGCTGTCCGAACAATTTGCCGATGAATACGGTTGCGACGCGCCACAGGTCGCCGCACAGGAAGCGGCGCAACTGCTGCAAGCGCCATGGCCGGGCAATGTGCGCCAACTGGTCAATATCGCCGAACGCGCCGTGTTGCAAAACCGCCGCGGATCTGGTTCCATCGCCTCCTTGCTGATGGCGGATAACGAGGCGACAGGCCCGGCACTGACGACCGAAGGCAAACCGCTGAAGGATTACGTCGAAGCCTTTGAACGCATGTTGATCGACAACACCATGCGCCGCCACAAGGGCTCAATCGTCGCGGTGATGGAGGAACTCTGCCTGCCGCGCCGAACCCTGAATGAGAAGATGGCGAAATACAGCCTCAGCCGGGCCGATTACACCTGAAACCATCTGCGACACCGGCACAGGCAGC
>NZ_JAKDLJ010000549.1 GCF_030452865.1 Pseudorhodobacter sp. | reverse complement strand
CGTATTCGGCGCGTATTTATTGCTGTATTTCGGTATATCTATCTTGGCCCGAGCGGGCTCCACCGCTGAATTCTATACCGCTGGCGGCGGGGTTCACCCCGTTCTGAACGGTATGGCAACCGGCGCGGACTGGATGTCTGCCGCCTCCTTCATCTCCATGGCCGGGATCCTCTCCTTTGGTGGCTATGACGCATCGGCCTATCTGATGGGCTGGACCGGCGGTTATGTTTTGCTGGCGATGCTGCTGGCCCCTTACCTGCGCAAATTCGGAAAATTCACAGTGCCGGAATTTATTGGCGACCGTTTCTACAGCCCGACCGCCCGCATGGTGGCCGTGATCTGCCTGATCATCGCATCGGTGACTTACGTTATCGGCCAGATGACCGGGGTTGGCGTTGCCTTCTCGCGGTTTCTGGAAGTCAAAGCCTCTACCGGCCTTTATATCGGCGCTGCGGTTGTGTTCTTCTATGCGGTTCTTGGCGGCATGAAAGGCATCACCTACACGCAGGTTGCGCAATATGTCGTGCTGATCGTCGCCTATACGATCCCGGCCATCTTCATCTCCTTGCACTTGACCGGTCAATTCTTGCCGCAAATCGGCCTGTTCTCGGAGCATACTGCCTCGGGCATGCCGCTGTTGGCGAAACTTGACCAAATCGTGCAAGAGTTGGGCTTCAACCAATACACAGGCCACACCGACACCACGTTGAACCTGTTCTTGTTCACCATGTCGCTGATGATCGGCACCGCCGGTTTGCCCCACGTCATCGTGCGCTTTTTCACGGTGCCGACCGTTGCCGACGCCCGTTCTTCGGCGGGTTGGGCGCTGGTGTTCATTGCACTTTTGTACACAGTGGCCCCGGCCGTTGGTGCAATGGGTCGTTTGAACCTGACCGACACGATGTGGCCAAATGGTACGAATGCTGATGCCGTGTCCTTGGAAGACATCCAGACCAAGCCTGATCTGGCATGGATGAAAAACTGGGAAGTTACCGGTCTTCTGAAGTTTGAAGACAAGAACGGCGACGGCAAGATCCAGTATTACAACGACAAGTCGAAAAACGAAGCACTTGTTGCCAAGGCTGCTGAACGTGGTTGGGCTGGCAATGAGCTGACCGTGAACAATGACATCATGGTTCTGGCCAACCCTGAAATCGCACACCTGCCGGGTTGGGTGATTGCCCTTGTGGCAGCGGGCGGCCTTGCGGCGGCTCTGTCTACCGCAGCGGGCCTGCTGTTGGCGATTTCTTCCGCCATCAGCCATGACGTGATCAAAGGTCAGTTGAACCCCTCCATCTCGGAAAAGGGTGAATTGCTGGCCGCACGGATCTCGATGTCGGTTGCGATCATTGTCGCGACATATCTCGGCCTGCACCCTCCGGGTTTTGCAGCGCAAACCGTGGCACTCGCCTTCGGTCTGGCAGCAGCGTCGATCTTCCCGGCGTTGATGATGGGCATCTTCTCCAAGCGCATCAACAATTCCGGCGCTGTGGCGGGTATGGTTACCGGTCTGGTGGTTACCATTGTGTATATCTTCCTGCACAAAGGCTGGTTCTTCATTGAAGGCACCAACAGCTTCACTGATGCCAACCCGTTGTTCCTGTCGATCAAATCGACCTCCTTCGGGGCGGTCGGCGCGATCATCAACTTCGCAGTTGCCTATGTTGTGTCCAACGCAACCAAGGCACCGCCGGTTGAAATTCAGGACTTGGTTGAATCGATCCGCGTGCCGAAAGGCGCGGGCGCTGCAACCGGCCATTAAGCAAACCCTTGCGCCCTCCGCCTGTTCGCGGGGGGCGCAAGTCTTTTGATCTGAGGGTGATGGGCAGGATCATGGCGCAAAGCGCGATCATCAGTTTTCTGG
>NZ_JAKDLJ010000548.1 GCF_030452865.1 Pseudorhodobacter sp. | reverse complement strand
CTTCATGGTCCTGCACCCGTTCGGGGATACGCGGGATGAATTTCGGCCATTGCAGGTCTTTGCGGCTGTCGAGCACCAGTTCTTTCAGGTCAGCGACACCCAGCAACCCGCGCACTTCCACCATATCGGCGGTGGTGACGTGCAGTTCCTGCATGATCAGTGCGCGCAACTCCTGCGGTGCGCCCGCACTGATCTTCAGGCGGATCACCTCGCCGCGTCGACGGCGTTTCAGCGCGGTTTCAAACTCCCGCACAAGGTCTTCGGCCTCATCCTCCACTTCCAGATCAGAATCGCGCAGCACGCGAAAGGTGCAATGGCCCTTATCGGTATAGCCGGGGAACAGCACGTCGAGGTGCAGCAGCAGCAACTCCTCCAGCAACAGAAACCGGTTTTCGCCATGTTTGGCGGGAAGCGGTACGAAGCGGTCAATCTGTTGCGGGATCGGCAGAAGCGCAAGCAAGGCACGCTTGTCACTGGCGCGCTGCAATTCCAGCGCAAGGCAAAAGCCGGTGTTGGGGATGAACGGGAAGGGATGCGCCGGATCAATCGCCAAAGGCGACAGGATCGGGAATACATTGTCGATGAAATGCGGCTCCAGATGTTTCAAATCGCGGGTCGTCAGCTTCGACCGGGTAACGATGGTGATACCTTGTGCATCTAACTGCTTTTTCAGCTTGTTCAGGACCACTTGCTGGGTTTGCAGCAGATGGCGCGCATCATCATTGATCAGCGTCAGTTGTTCACCGGGGCTGCGCCCGTCTTCCGACATCCGGGTCTTGCCGCCCCGCAACAGCGCCCGTAAACCTGCGACGCGAACGGTATAGAACTCATCGAGATTTGTTGCGGAGATTGACAGGAACCGCAAGCGTTCCAGTAACGGCACGCCGGGGTTCGACGCCTCCTCCAACACGCGCCAGTTGAAGGCGAGCCAGCTCAGTTCCCGATTGAAAAAGCGCCGTGGGCTGGTGGCCAAGCTGCCATTCACCGCGACGGCTTCTGGGAAAGGGGATTTGAGGAAATCGGCCTGTGTCATCGCGCTGGAAAATGGTCCTTTGGTGTTAAGCCTGCGTCACAACCTTTGCCTGCCTGTCACCCCTTGTCCAGTAGGCTTGCAGCAAGCGCGCGATTGACCGGACTGCCTTGGGCAAGGCTTGCGGCGTCAATCGCTGCCACCAGAGCGCGCGCGGCGTCGAAGCTGCGTTCCATCCTTGGCAGAAGATAGGCGATCAGGGTCGGCGTGACGGTGATCTGGCGATCCGAGAACAGTTTTATCAGTACCGCCGACAACAGGGCATCATCCGGCGATTCAATCCGCGCGATCGACGTGGCCTGCACCCGGCTTTCCAGATCCGGCAGCGTCAGCCCCCAATCACGCGGCGGGTGGCGTGCCGTCAGCAAAAGTGCCGCCCCGTTTGCCGCGAGCATGTTGTGCAGGTGGAACAATGCCTCCTGCGCGCCTGCGTTTTGCGCAAGGCTGTCGCAATCCTCCACCGCAACCGCGCCTGATTGCCCGAGTGAGGGGAGAGCGGCACCGCCGAGCGCCGTTGCCTTGATGATGCGAGCGCCGCCGGCCATATCGGTCCAGACCTGGGTTAGATGGGTTTTGCCCGATCCGGCAGGGCCGATCAGCAGGTGCTTGCCACCCGGCCAATCCCGCCAGCCATCGAGCGCCGCCAACGCCTGCGCGTTGGAGGCGGAGACGAAGAAATCAGCCCGCCCCAGCGCGGCACGAAACGGCAGATCAAAGGCGAGTTGCCCGCTCACGAAACCGCCTGTTCTTCCTGTTCGGCTTTCAACTCCGCCTCAGGATGGATCGGGATGGTGTCAACGCCAAGATAGAGCATACTGTTTTGATACTGCTCAAT
>NZ_JAKDLJ010000547.1 GCF_030452865.1 Pseudorhodobacter sp. | reverse complement strand
CGTCGATGCTGGAAAAACACCATAAGGTGCAGATTCTCGATGAAGGGATAGAGGCGGCGGTGAACCTGTCCGCCCGCTACATCCCTGCGCGACAATTGCCGGATAAATCGGTGTCGGTGCTGGACACCGCTTCGGCCCGCGTCGCGATCAGCCAATTCGCTGTTCCGGCGGAGGTTGATGACAGCCGTCGCCGCATTTCCGCTTTGGAAACCGAGTTGGAAATTATTGGCCGCGATGAAACCGCAGGGTATGACGTTGACGAACGCCGTATCGCCGTAACCCATGCCAAGGGTGAGGAGGAGACGCGGCTTGCAGGGTTGACCAAACGCTGGGAAGAAGAAAAGGCGGTCGTCGATGAAATCCTCGCCATCCGTGCCAAGCTGCGCGAAGGCGGCGCGCCGGTGGAGGCAACGGAAGCCCCCGCCAGCCCGCTTGATGCAGAAGCGCGCAAGGCTCTGATTGCCGAGTTGAAGGCCAAGAACAAGGCACTGACCGACATGCAGGGCGACAGCCCGTTGATCCTGCCGATTGTCGATGCGCAGGCGGTGGCGACCGTCGTGGGGGATTGGACCGGGATCCCGGTTGGCCGTATGGTCAAGGATGAGATTGAAACCGTGCTGAAGCTGGAGGAACATCTGGCCAAGCGCGTCATCGGCCAGGATCATGCGATGAAGATGATCGCCAAACGCATCCAGACCAGCCGCGCGGGGCTTGATAACCCTTCCAAACCGATCGGAGTTTTCATGTTGGCGGGGACCAGCGGTGTTGGCAAAACCGAAACCGCGCTGGCGCTGGCCGAAGTGCTCTATGGTGGCGAACAGAACCTCATCACCATCAACATGAGCGAGTATCAGGAGGCGCATACTGTCAGCAGCCTGAAAGGCGCGCCCCCCGGCTATGTCGGTTACGGCGAGGGTGGCGTGCTGACGGAAGCCGTGCGGCGCAAACCCTATTCCGTGGTGCTGTTGGATGAGGTCGAAAAGGCCCACCCCGACGTGCATGAGATTTTCTTTCAGGTTTTTGACAAGGGCGCGATGGAGGATGGCGAAGGCCGTTCGATTGATTTCAAGAATTGCCTGATCTTGTTGACCACCAACGCAGGCACCGAAATGATCATGGACCTGTGTGCCGACCCCGATCTGATGCCGGACCCGGACAGCATGGCCAAGGCCTTGCGCGAACCCTTGCTGAAAATCTTCCCGCCTGCGCTGCTCGGGCGTTTGGTCACCATCCCCTATTATCCACTGTCGCCGGACATGATCGGTCAGATCACCCGGCTGCAACTCAACCGCATCAAAAAGCGGGTGCAGGCGGCGCATGGGGTGCCGTTTGAATATACCGATGCGGTGGTGGCCACTATTGTTGATCGGTGTCAGGAGTTGGAAAGCGGTGGCCGAATGATTGATGCCATCGTCACCAACACCATGTTGCCCGACATCTCGGCGGAATTCTTGCGCCGGATGATGACAGGCGGAGAGGTGAACAAGGTCGCGATTGATGTGAAGGAGGGCGAATTCACATATTCGTTCGACTGACGGAATCGCCGTACCAAAAGACGCTTATGGAACGAGACAATGTCCTACTCAGATGAATTCATTGCCAAGCACGGTTCGCCGGGGGAGTCCCTCACCCCGAGCCCACATCTGCTGGATGATCCCCTGGCCGACCTCTTGGCCGATGCCGAGCCGACGGTGGCAGAGGTGGACGACGACCCGCTTGCCGGTCTCTTGGACAATCCAGATATCGACCCTCTGGCGGCGCTTTTGGCCGATTCCGAACCCACTCCAGACGATATCTCTTCCGAAGTGGCGAAGACAGGGATTGGCGGTCTGCTACCGAAGCGGGAGGGCGATGCGCTTGCTGATCTTCTG
>NZ_JAKDLJ010000546.1 GCF_030452865.1 Pseudorhodobacter sp. | reverse complement strand
GCGGGCGCTATGTCGAATATGCCAAGACCACCTTCCCGAATGGCAAGCGTCTGGACGGGATTCGCATTGTGGTGGATTGCGCCAATGGGGCCGCCTACCGCACCGCCCCTGCCGTGCTGTGGGAATTGGGGGCCGAGGTGATCCCGATCGGGGTGGAACCGGACGGGTTCAACATCAATGCCGAATGCGGGTCCACCCATCCGCAAGCCGCTGCCCGCAAGGTGCGCGAAAGCCGCGCCGATATCGGCATCTGTCTGGACGGCGATGCGGATCGGGTGATCCTGATTGACGAAGAAGGCCAGATCATCGACGGCGATCAGATCATGGGGTTGATCGCCTCGCATTGGGCGCGTGAGGGGCGTTTGCAGGGCAATGCACTTGTTGCTACCGTCATGTCCAATCTCGGGCTGGAGCGGTTTTTGAACGCGCAGGGCATCGGGCTGGAGCGCACCGCCGTCGGTGATCGCCATGTGGTGGAAGCAATGCGCGCCAAGGGCCACAACCTGGGCGGCGAGCAATCGGGCCATATCGTGATGACCGATTATGCCACCACCGGTGACGGGGTGATCGGGGCGCTGCAATTTCTGGCCGCCATGATAGACACCGGAAAGAAGGCGAGCCAGTTGGGCAGGGTATTCGAACAGGTGCCGCAAAAACTGATCAATATACGCTATGCCCGCGACAAGGCCCCTTTGGACAGCGACGAGGTTCAGCAGGTGATCGCAGCGGGGGAAGCTGCCCTTGGCACCAGCGGGCGGCTGTTGATCCGCAAATCAGGCACCGAACCCTTGATCCGCGTCATGGGCGAGGCTGAAGATCAAGCCCTGCTCAATGACGTTCTGGATAAAATCGTGGAGAGTGTTAACCGCGCATCCTGACTTTGGCGGTTCTGTGACCATACGCCCACATTTCGCCCCAGCTTTGAGGTAAATCTGCCTTCCTGCGTGGATAAATCGGCGAAAGATGTCAGGATTCGCATGAAAAACCAAAAGGCTACCCGATGAGCAGCACCCCTACCCCAGAGCTTTCAGCCAGCACGCTGACCCATTTGCAAAGGCTCGAAGCCGAAAGCATCCATATCATGCGCGAAGTGGTGGCAAATGCCGACAAGCCGGTGATGCTGTATTCTGTCGGCAAGGATTCCGCCTGCATGCTGCATCTGGCGAAAAAGGCGTTTTACCCGGCACCGCCGCCGTTTCCTTTGCTGCATGTCGATACGACCTGGAAATTCCAGGCGATGTACAAGCTGCGCGAAAAGGCTGCGGCAGACGCGGCGATGGAGTTGATCGTCTATCAAAATCCCGAAGCGTTGGCCCAAGGCATCAATCCGTTCGATCACGGCTCACTTCACACTGATATGTGGAAGACCGAAGGGCTGAAACAGGCGCTGACCAGATACAACTTCGACGTGGCGTTCGGCGGTGCCCGCCGGGATGAAGAAAAATCCCGCGCCAAGGAACGGATTTTTTCCTTCCGGTCCGTCAATCACCGCTGGGATCCCAAACAACAACGCCCGGAATTGTGGAAGCTTTACAACACCCGCAAAGCCAAGGGAGAGAGCATCCGTGCCTTCCCGCTGTCGAACTGGACAGAGTTGGACATCTGGCAATATATCCACCTCGAAAACATCGAAATCGTGCCGCTGTACTTCGCCGCCCTGCGTCCGGTGGTGGAATATAACGGGCTGTTGATCATGGTCGATGATGACCGCTTTCCACTGGCACCGGGGCAAGTGCCGGAAATGCGCTCGGTCCGCTTTCGGACCCTGGGCTGTTACCCACTGACGGGCGCTGTCGAAAGCGTGGCGGCAACCTTGCCGCAAGTGATTCAGGAAATGCTGCTGACCACCACATCGGAACGTCAGGGCCGCGCGATT
>NZ_JAKDLJ010000120.1 GCF_030452865.1 Pseudorhodobacter sp. | reverse complement strand
TCTTTAACGGACGAAAGACAAGAAAACCATTGACGGCTTCATCTTGGCCCAAATACCTAACCGACCTCAGCCACCCCGCACCACTTCAATCATCCGCGCCACATTGTCGGGATCGGCATCCGGCGTGATGCCATGGCCGAGGTTGAAGATATGCGGACCACCCGAAAACGCTGCCACAATTCGCCGCGTCTCATCCACCAGTGCCTGGCCCCCTGTAACCATATGGCGGGAGGCGAGATTACCCTGTACACAGCCATCCACCTGCACATGCGCCGCACCCCATTCCGGCGTTACCGAATTGTCCAGCGCGACGCAATCCGCCCCGGTCGCGCGTGCGAAACCGACATAGCCCTGACCCGCTTCGCGCGGAAAGGCGATGATCGGCACGGTCGGGTGCCGGGATTTGAGTTCCGCGATAATGCGCTTGGTCGGGAGCAGCGCGAAATCAACGAAGTCCTGACCCTGCAGACTCCCGGCCCATGAATCAAATAGCTTGATGACTTCTGCACCCGCCCGCACCTGGGCGTCGAGATATTCGATCGTGCTCTCCGTGATCCGCTCCATCAATGCGACAAAGGCCGCGCGGTCATTGTCTTTCAACCGATGCGCCGGGGCTTGATCCGGGGTGCCGCGACCGGCGATCATATAGGTCGCGACTGTCCAGGGCGCACCGGCAAAGCCGATCAGTGTGGTTTCCTGTGGCAGTTCGCGTGCCAACATCTTCACGGTTTCATAGATTGGCGATAGGGTTTCGTGAATCTCTGCCGTGGGCCGCAGCGCCTTGACCCCGGCCATATCGCTGATCGTTGACAGGCGCGGGCCTTCGCCCGTCACGAACCACAGATCCGCGCCCAACGCCTGCGGCAACAGCAAGATATCGGCAAACAGGATCGCGGCGTCAAACCCGAAACGGCGGATCGGCTGCAACGTCACTTCGGCGGCGAGGTCCGGGTTATAGCACAGCGACAGGAAATCCCCGGCCCGCGCGCGCGTCGCGCGATATTCCGGCAGATACCGCCCGGCTTGCCGCATCATCCAGATCGGGGGCGTGGGCAGTTTCTCGCCGCGCAACGCACGCAGAATTGTTTTATCGGTCATCACGCTCTCCTTCATCTCGCGGCCTGCCTTCCAAGTTGCGGCGGGCTTGTCAATATGACACATCATCCCCGGTTGTCAGCCCGGCGGCGGGGCGCTAGGAACGGGGCCATGAAACAACATCGTCCCACCCCCGCGCAGCCCTTGCGCATCGGCACCCGCGGCTCCCCCCTTGCGCTTTGGCAAGCGCATGAGGCGCGGCGCAGCCTGATGGTCGCCTTCGATCTGCCGGAGGCGGCGTTCGAGGTGGTGGTGATCAAGGTGACCGGCGACATGATTCAGGATCGCTCCCTGAAAGACAGCGGTGGCAAAGGCCTGTTCACGCGGGAGATCGAGGAGGCATTGCTCGACCGCTCCATCGACATCGCGGTCCATTCGATGAAGGACATGCCGACCCTGCAACCCCTTGGCTTGCGGCTCGATTGTTACTTGCCGCGTGAAGATGCGCGCGACTCCTTTGTTTCGTATCAGTACAATTCGCTGGCCGATCTGCCGCATGGCGCGGTCGTCGGCTCTTCCAGCCTGCGCCGGCGTGCGCAACTGGCCTTGCGGCGACCTGACCTGAAGCTGGTGGAGTTTCGCGGCAACGTCCAGACCCGTATGCGCAAACTGGAGGAGGGGGTCGCGGCGGCGACTTTCCTTGCCATGGCGGGGTTGAACCGTCTGGGCATGGCGCATGTCGCGAAATCCGCGATTGCGCCGGAGGAGATGCTGCCCGCTGTGGCACAAGGCGCGATTGGCGTCGAACGCCGCGCCGATGATGTGCAGGTGGCGGAAATGCTGGCGGCCGTCCATTGCCGGGATACCGGGTTGCGCGTCGATGCGGAGCGTGCGTTTCTGGCCGAACTCGACGGCTCTTGCGAAACCCCGATCGCGGCATTGGCGCTGCTGAAGGGCGATGAGTTGTGGCTGAGGGGCGAGATTCTGCGGCCAGATGGCTCTCAATCTCTGTCTGATGATATTCGCGGCCCTGCGGCGGATGGCCCTGCGATGGGGCGCGAATTGGCAAAACGGTTGAAGGCACGCGCGCCGGCGGGTTTCTTTGACTGGCGTTGACGCCCTGCTTGACGACGCGATTGCAGAGGCTTTTGCCGCCCCGTTTGCACGAATCTCTCTGTTGGCAATGCCCGATGGCTCCAAGGTCTGGATGAAGCGCGAAGAACGTATTTCCGGCTTGATGCGGCTGCAAAAAGGGAACCCCTCCAAAGCCTTTGCGCAGGAGCGGGAAGGTTTACATCTTCTCGCGCGGCTCGGTCTGGCCGCAGCCCCGATTCTGGCCGAGGGGCCGGATTGGTTCGTCACGCCCGATCTGGGACCGACGCTGCGCGATATGCTGCGCAACCCGCGACCGGATTCAGCGACGGCGTTCGCAGCGGGCGGCACTGCACTGGCGCGGTTGCATCTGGCCAGCTATCGCCACGGGCGACCGGCGATACGCGATCTGTGTTGGGATGGATCGGCGGTCCACTTCATTGATCTGGAACGGTTTTCCTGCGTGAAATCCGATCCGCGCGGACTGGCGCTCGATCTGATCGTCTTTGCCCATAGCATCATCAGCGATGGCTACAAGGCGCCTGCGAATACCGTGCCATCGTTGCAGGATGCAGCGTTGAATGCCTATCGCGGGTTGGCACCGGGGATATGGGCGCAGGCATGCAAGACCGCTCGCTGGCTCGCCTGGGTGCCGTTTCTGACGCGCCTTGTTCCATCCTCAAACGAATGGCGCGCGGCAAAGCCAACACTTGACCTGTTCAGGCAGGGTCCGGAATAACCTTGCCGGGGTTCATGCGGTTTTCGGGGTCCAGTGCCACTTTGATCGCCCGCATCACATCAAGCGCCACCCGGTCTTTGCGCCGTGCCATGGAGGGACGCTTGGACAGGCCGACGCCATGCTCCGCTGAGAAGCTCCCGCGCAGGGCCTGCACTTCGTCCTCTACCGCCTGCACAACGCGGTCATACAAGGCCGCATCGTCGCTTGTCGGAAACACGGTGTAATGCACATTGCCATCGCCCAGATGCGCCACGCAAATATCCTCCGCCCCAGGATCAAGTTCGGGCAGGCGGGCGGCCATCGCGGTCAGGAAGGTTTCCACCTTGTCCAACGGCAAGGCGATATCGGTATCAATCACCGGTGATCGGGCGAAGGTGATCTCCGCCGCCAATTCCCGCCGCTGCCACATCAAGCGGCGCTGGGCTTCGCTCTGGGCAATTTCGGCATCCAGCACGGTGCCAGACCCCATCATTTCGGCCAGTGTTTCTTGCAACAGCAGCGTCACCGGCACCTCACCCGCCACATCCGGAACAGCATCGCGCGGCGCAGTTGCGCCGATTTCAACCAGAATATTCACCGCTTGGCGTGGCGTGAACGGTTGGCGAATATCGGGCCGCGCCTCTGCCAATCGGCGCATATAGGTGTCAGGCATGTATTCGAACGCTTCCACCGCCCCACCCGTCGCCTCTCGCAAGCGGTTCAGCAGCACCAGCGCGTCGGGAAGGGATCGGGCGGCGAGCGTTGCGGTGGCATAGGCGCGCGGGCGGGGGACCAGTTTCATCACCGCGGCCGTGATGATGCCCAGCGTACCTTCCGCCCCGATGAACAGGTCGCGCAGATCATAGCCGGAGTTGTCCTTGTGCAATTCGCTCATCAGGTTCAGCACCCGGCCATCGGCAAGCACCACCTCCAACCCCAGACACAGCGCACGGGTGGAGCCATAGCGCAGCACGTTGGAGCCGCCCGCATTGGTCGACAAAACGCCGCCGATCATTGCGGAGCCCCGCGCGCCGAACCACAGCGGGAAATAAAGCCCCGACGCTTCAGCGGCGTCATGCAGCCGGTCCAGAATGACGCCCGCTTCGACAACCGCAATGCGCGCGTCAGGGCGAATCTCGCGGATCGCATTCATCCGCTCGACACTGATCATCAGCCCGCCTTCTGTCATGGCACCACCCACCAGCCCGGTGCGGCCCGACACCGGCACCACCGGCACGCCATGTTTGGCGGCGATTTTCAGGCAGGCCGAAACCTCGGCTGTGGTTGCGGGACGTAAAACCGCCAAAGGGTCGGCGGTGTAATGACCGGTCCAATCCTTCACATGACCGGCGCGGTCCGCGCCAGTCAGCACATGGTTGGCACCCAGCAGGGTGCGGAGTTCTTGGATTATCCCCATGTTTTCACTCTGTTGCGGACAGCCTTTTTCGTCAAGGATTAAGTCACCTGAAGCCCTTTGCGTTGCGGGTCTAAGGCTTTACCATCGTGATCAGGTCCAACACCTTCGGCCCTTCCGCAGCCACGATTCGCTTGACACCTTCTGCGTTGGGGTGGATGCCGTCGGCTTGCATATATTGCGACAGAAGTCCGGTGCGATCACCGGTCGGCGCCACAGGGGCGAAATAATCCGGTAGCAAGATTGCGTCATAGCGCTTTGCCAGGTCGGGGAAAATCGCGTCGAACTGTGCCTTGAAATCCGGACCGTAATTCGTCGGGGCTTGCAGCCCGACCAACAACACCGGCAGTGCCTTTGCCTTCGCAACTTCCAACATCTTCACCAGATTGGCGCGGGTAACCGCAGGGTCAATCCCGCGCAGCATGTCATTGCCGCCGAGATTGATGATCAACGCATCGACACCCGCCGACAGCGACCAGTCCAGGCGCGAAACTCCGCCTGCGGTGGTATCGCCGGAAACACCCCCATTGACGACTTCGGCCTGCGCGCCGTGATCTGCCAGCCATTGGTTGAGTTGAGGCACAAAACCATCGGCGCTGTCCAGCCCGTAGCCGGCAGTCAAACTGTCACCATAAGCCAAAACCTTGACCACTTCTGCGTGAGCGGTGCCAGCAACGGTGCAAAGCACAAGGCCCAGCGTAAAAACAAGGTTGCGCAACGCGTGCGCGGCCCCATATCCAAGGGCAAGGCAAGACCGAAGGGCAGATTTCATGGTGACTCCTATTCTGGCGCTGACTGACGCTACGCTGACGCTTGCGGGCAACGCAGGTCCGGTTGATATTTTGCGCGGCATTACGCTGGAGGTCCAGCGCGCGGAAAGTGTCGGGCTGGTCGGTCCGTCGGGGTCGGGCAAATCGTCGCTCCTTATGATCATGGGCGGGCTGGAACGCGCCACCAGTGGTCAGGTTTTTGCGCTGGGACATGATCTGACCACGATGGATGAGGACCAGTTGGCGCGCTTTCGTCGGGATAATATGGGGGTGGTGTTCCAGTCTTTCCACCTGATCCCGACAATGACCGCGTTGGAAAATGTGGCTCTGCCTTTGGAATTGGCCGGGGCAGAGGATGCTTTTGGCCGGGCAGATGCGGAGTTGCAGGCCGTGGGACTGGGTGCGCGGTTGGATCATTATCCCAGTCAGATGTCGGGGGGCGAGCAGCAACGGGTGGCTTTGGCCCGCGCTGCCGCGCCGCGCCCGGCGATTTTACTGGCGGATGAGCCGACGGGCAATCTCGATGCCAAGAACGGCGCTGCGATCATGGAACTGCTGTTCGGCTTGCGCGACCGGCATGAGGCGACTCTGATCATGGTCACCCATGCGCCCGAACTGGCGGCGCGGTGTTCCCGCGTGATCCACCTTGCCGATGGCCGGATTGAGGCCTTCGCATGAGCATCGCGCTTGCCTTCCGCTTTGCCCGCCGCGAATTGCGCGGGGGGTTGCGCGGGTTTCGGGTGTTTCTTGCCTGTTTGACCTTGGGCGTTGCGGCGATTGCGGCGGTCGGCATGGTCCGTGCCGCGATTGAAGGCGGCTTGACGGAACAAGGCGCTGTCCTTCTGGGCGGTGATGCGCAGATGGAGTTTACCTATCGCACGGCCTCAAAGCAGGAACTGGCGTTCATGGATGCCAACGCGACCAACAGGTCAGGGATTATCGACTTTCGCTCAATGGCGGTGGTGGGCGATGACCATGTGTTGACGCAAGTGAAGGCGGTTGATAGCGCCTATCCGTTGAATGGCGCGGTGGTGCTGGACCCTGCGCTGCCTTTGGCGGAGGCACTGGCGGTCAAGGATGGCACCCCCGGTGCGGTGATGGACCGCGTGTTGGTGGACCGGATGGGATTGAAGCCGGGGGACAGCTTCACTCTTGGAACGCAGGATTTTCGCCTGTCGGCGGTGCTGGTGACGGAACCCGACAGTGCGACGGGCGGCTTTGCGCTTGGCCCACGCACGATTGTTTTGACCGATGCGTTGAAGACCTCCGGTCTGATCGGGCCGGGGAGCCTGTTTGAGGCGAAATACCGTCTGATCCTACCGCCAAAGTCCAGCCTTTCCGAGTTGGAGACAAAGGCAGAGGCCGCGTTTCGCGACAGCGGAATGCGCTGGACCGACAGCCGCCACGCCACACCGGGGATTGCCCGCTTTGTGGACCGGATCGGGTCGTTTCTGGTGCTGGTCGGCCTGGCGGGTCTGGCGGTCGGAGGCGTGGGGGTTTCGGCGGCTGTGCGGGCATATCTCGATGGCAAGATCGCCACAATTGCCACGCTGAAAACACTTGGTGCGTCTGGAAGGATGATCTTTCAGACCTACCTCATCCAGATCGGTGTGCTGACGGTTTTGGGTGTGCTGATGGGATTGGTTCTGGGGGCAGGGGTGCCGCTCCTGCTCTCTCCCATGATCAAGGCATCGCTCCCATTTCCTGTGGCTTTCGGCCTTTACCCAAAGCCGCTGCTGGAGGCGGCGTTTTACGGGGTCGTCACGGCGTTTTTGTTCACGCTCTGGCCGCTGGCACGGGTGCAGAAGGTGCGGGCGGCGGTGCTTTATCGCGGTGGGGTCGGCAAGGTGGCAAGCCCCGGCTGGCCGCTTTGGCTGGCGATGGGCGGGTTGGTGGTCTTGCTTGTCGGCGCTGCGGTCTGGCTTTCCGGGCTTGCCACTCTGGCGCTGTGGGCGGCGGCCGGCGTGGTGGCCGCACTCGGCCTCCTCTGGCTTACTGCTTATGGCTTACGCCTTGCGGCGCGCGCGCTTGCCCGGTCGCGTTTTGTGCGCGGACATGTTGCATTGCGTGCCGCCTTGGCCGCAATCGGCGGCCCGAAGGATGAGGCATTGGCGGTGATCCTGTCGTTGGGTCTGGGCCTTGCAGTACTGGCCGCCGTCGGTCAGATTGACGCCAATCTACGCGCCGCGATTGCGCGCGACCTGCCGAGCGTGGCGCCATCCTACTTTTTTGTCGATATCCAGAATGATCAGATCGAGGGTTTCCTGAAACGCGCCAAGGACGATCCCGGCGTGTCGAAGGTCGAGGAAGCCCCGATGCTGCGCGGAGTGTTGACCCGGATCAACGGCAAGGATGCGCGCGAAGTGGCGGGCGATCATTGGGTGGTGCGCGGGGATCGCGGCGTCACCTACGCCGCGACCCCGCCGGACGGGACGACCATCACCGCCGGCACGTTCTGGCCCGCCGACTATACCGGGCCTCCGCAGCTTTCCTTCGCGCAGGAGGAAGCGGATGAGATCGGGTTGAAACTCGGTGACAGGATCACCGTCAACATTCTTGGCCGCGATATCGAGGCGACGATTACCAGCTTCCGGAATGTCGATTTTTCAACCGGAGGCATGGGGTTTGTGATGATGCTCAATCCCGCAGCGGTGGCAGGTGCGCCGCATACCCATATCGCGACTGTCTATGCGACAGAGGCGGCGGAGGCACCGTTGCTGCGTGATCTGGCAAAGGCCTATCCCAATATCACGGCTGTTCGGGTGCGCGATGCGATTGCGCGGGTGTCGGATGCGCTGTCGGCCATTGCCACGGCAACGGCTTGGGCGGCGGGTGCCACCTTGCTGACGGGGTTTGTGGTGTTGGTCGGTGCGGCGGCAGCGGGTGAGGGTGCACGGATTTATGAAGCAGCAATCCTGAAAACACTGGGCGCAAGCCGGGCGCGGATCATGGCGAGTTTTGCGTTGCGCGCGGGGTTGACCGGGGCGGCTGCGGGCGTGGTTGCGATCATCACAGGCGGGATATCGGGTTGGGCGGTGATGCGCTTTGTGATGGACGCGCCGTTCGCGTTTGAACCGCTGTCGGCACTTGCAATCGTGTCGGGCGGGGTGCTTGCGACGTTGCTGGCTGGGTTGGCCTTTGTCTGGCGGCCCTTGGCGGCGCGGCCCGCACAGGTTTTGCGGGCGCAGGAATAACCGCTTTTGAGGTGAACTGCCTGCTGAAACCATGCTATCAAGGTGTGGAAAATCTCAGCCGGAAATACGGGGGCTTTTACCATGGAAATGCGCGCCATTCTGGACCGCCTGATCGGCTTTGACAGCGTGAGCCACAAGAGCAACCTTCCCTTGATGCACTTTGTTCGGGACGTGTTGGCCGATGCTGACATTGACAGTCATTTGATCCCGGATGAGAGCGGCGAGAAGGCCAATCTCTGGGCAAGTGTCGGCCCGCGCGATGTGCCGGGGGTGATCTTGTCCGGCCATGTTGATGTGGTTCCGGTCGAGGGGCAGGACTGGACACGCACGCCCTTTGCCGTAACGCAGGAGGGCAGCAGGCTTTACGGCCGCGGAACCACCGATATGAAAGGGTTTGACGCCTGTGCCATCGCGCTGATGCTGACGGCCACCAAGCGGGATTTGAAAGTGCCGCTGATTTTGGCACT
>NZ_JAKDLJ010000545.1 GCF_030452865.1 Pseudorhodobacter sp. | reverse complement strand
GTTTGCCGTCACCCGTGCGCCCATCCGCGCGGCGAGTTCACAGTTCAGCGTGATCGCAGCACCCAATCTCTCCGCGCCATAGGTTTCCAGCGCGGTCCACACTTTCAAAGCGCGATTCCCGCGCGAGAGATCAATGCCATAGTCGCAATACCACGGATCGCCACCTCCCACGCCTGCCTCTTGCACCGCGAGATAGGCGGGACGGGCGGCAAAGGCGGCGCGGTGTTCTGCCTGATCGCGGATCAGGACCAAGCCGCAATCATAGGGCACATACATCCATTTGTGGAAATCGCACGCAAGGGAATCTGCTCGCTCTATCCCATCGCTCAACCCGCGCCACGGTTCTTCGGCAAGCCGGGTCCAGGCACCAAAGGCTCCGTCAATATGCAGCCAAAGACCGGTTTCCGCCGCCAGATCGGCCAGCGCGTGCAGGTCGTCAAAACGGCCTACATCGACGGAGCCGGCGGTGGCGATGATGGCAAAGGGCCGCTTGCCCGCTTGTTTGTCGGCGGCAATGGCTTCGCGCAGCGCGGCCACATTCATTCCGCCCGGCCCCTCCGCAATACGGCGCAAATTATCATGGCCAAGACCTAGCAGTTCCACCGCTTTACGCGCCGCGTTATGCGCCCCTGCCCCGGCATAGGCAACCAGAGCCGCGCCGGCGTTGCCTTTCGCCCTGACTTCTGGGCCCAAAGCGCGCAAACGGGCGGTGGAAAGTGCAATAACCGTAGCTTGCGACGTGCCGCTTACCAGAACGCCGCTTGCCGTATCGGGAAACCCGAACACACCACGCGCCCAATCAATCACCGCGCGCTCCACATAGGTCATGCCATGATCACGCCCACCGCAATTGGCATTGATCGTCGCCGCGACCATCTCCGACATCAAGCCCGAGGCAAGCCCGCTCCCATGCACCCAGCCGAAAAAGCCGGGATGGGTGTTGCCGGTGCCGTAGGGCAGCATTTCGGCAATCAGCCGCGCGGAAACGACGCTTTCATCCGCGCCTTGCGCCGTGATGGCATAACCCGTTTTCACCGCTTCCGGCACGGGTTGCCAAGGGTGTGCCTCTGCGGTTTGCAAATGATCAATACAGGCATTCAGCAGTGTGTGGGCAGAATCGCGGAAGACTTGCCAATCTTGCGGATCAAGGCCGGGGTCGGTTTGTTTGGCCATGCTAAGCCCGCCTTCGGTCAGCTTTTTGCCGCAGGGGAGGCAATGCCATCGTTTTCAGGATAGAAGCACGCGGCCTGATGGTTTTCGCCCGCCAGCAACGGCCGCGCAGAACGGCACTTGTCCTGCGCCTTCCAGCAGCGTGGCGCAAAGGCGCAGCCCGGTGGCACGTTGATAGGTGAGGGCAATTCGCCCTCCAACTTGATCCGGTGTTTAACCGCTTTCGGGTTCGCCACTGGCGTCGCCGACAGCAACGCCTTGGTATAGGGGTGGCGCGGGTTGCTGAAAATTTCCGCCTTGGTGCCAGTTTCCACGGGGCGGCCCAGATACATCACGATCACATCATCAGCCATATGTTTGACCACCGAAAGATCATGGCTGATGAACAGATAGGCCAGCCCCATCCGTTGCTGCAACTCTGTCAGCAGGTTCAGGATCTGGCTTTGGATCGACAGGTCCAGCGCCGAGACCGGCTCATCCAGAACCAAAACCTTGGGATCGAGCATCAACGCGCGCGCAACCGCAATCCGCTGCCTCTGCCCACCGGAAAACATATGCGGGTAGCGGTCAAAATGCTCTGGCCGCAATCCCACGAGGCGCAGCATATCGCGGGCCTTCTTGGTACGATCCGCTGCGGAAATGTCGGAGCGGTTGATTTTCAGCGGCTCTTCCAAAATCGCGCCGACCTTTTGACGCGGGTTCAGCGATCCG
>NZ_JAKDLJ010000119.1 GCF_030452865.1 Pseudorhodobacter sp. | reverse complement strand
GTTAGCGCCGGCAAGATGACAAGATACAGTAGGCTTCTGAATGAGCCATGCACCCCACACATGGGAGCCATGCCTTCGGAGGACTGACGAATCGTGTAGAAATCGTCATATTGCGGCAACGTCGAAAAACGCAAGAGCAAGAATAGGACGAACAATGTTAGACTTCGTGGATGGAACCGCTTTCAATTTTGAACAAGGGCAGCGCGCGCGCAAGCTCTTTGCTGCCGTGGTTCTGGCCGCGTTGGATGATGCGATTGCGGATGACAAGAAATACGGCAACGGCCCGGATCAGATCGCCCGTTGGGCGCGGTCGCGCGATGGGCGTGAAGTGTTGTCCTGCGCCGGCATCGACCCGAATGAGCGGGTGGTGAAAGGGCTGATGGAATTTGTGTCGAAAGGCGTCCGCACCTCGGTTGCATTGTCGCGCGAGGAGTCGGAACGGCGCCACGCGCAGGAGCAAGCCGAGGCCGCCTGAACGCCGCACATTTCGTTATAAGAAAAACGCGCCCCAACCGGGCGCGTTTTGCATTTGTCGCATTCCGCTTCCTTGATCGCGCGCCACGAAGGGGCGCTGTGACCTTACTCGATTTCCCGCACCGCCAGCGCCCGGTTCACCTCCGACCTGACCAGTTTGCGCACGTTGCGGGTGATGCGTTCGCCCAGACTGCCGCTCAATTCCTCACGGATCAGGTCGCGTACCAGATCGCGCAAAACCGCCTCATCGAAATAGCCGCCCTCGCCACCTTCAGCATCGCCTTCTTCGTCAGGCACCTCGGCTTTCGCGGGCTTTGGCGGTGTCTTTACCTCGTTTTGCGCCGCAAATCCCAAGATTTCGGCGACCGCAGCCGCCTCGGCCGCGTCTGCTATCGCCGTTTCAGCTTCCGGCGTCCGGTCATCCGCTGGATCATCAACCAACTCAGCTTCCTCGACCCAATCCGACGCTTGCCACGACGCGCCGCCGATTACCGGATCGCCGGTTTCGGATTCCCAATCATCCCCATTGTCTGCAACCGCCGCACCGATTTCAGAGACCACGCGGTCAAGGCGACCGGAAGGCGCATCATCCGCTTCCGCGTGATCCCCCTCTGCGTCATCCGCAGCAGCCTCCTCGGCCCATGCACCGTCCACAGAGTCACTGGCGTCAGTCCCCTCGTCTGCATCCGAGAACCCATCCCCAAGGACCAGCGTATCTTCTGTATCCGGTGCCACGGCGACAATATCGTCTTCGGGCGCGGCGGATCCTGTCACGGCGGCATCTGTCATTTCCGCCTGCGGACGAGACACCGGCCTTGCGACGACGCGAAAGGCGGGGGTCAGCAATAGCTTGTCATCCGGTTTCGGACGCAAGGGTGCCGCAGTATCGGTCTTTGCGGCCGGGCGGAAATCTTCTGACACCAGCCGCCGAATGGAGGAGAGAACATCCTCAATTTCACCGGAACTCATCGGTTCTGCCATCTTGCCCTGCCCTGTTTTTGTTTCCCTGCCCCGCGACAGGGCCGGAAAACTGCATTTACTTTCGCGCTCACCCTGTCCGGTCCGCCATCCTATGCGCAATTCGGATTGAGCACAGGCGGTGCAAACATTGTGATGGAAGTTTAGCGACATGCCGATGCCGTGACAAGGAATTGGGCGCGCTCCGGTTAATCATTTGCGAATCCGACAAAGATTGTTTCCGAATTGACAACAGTTCAAGGCACAAACCCGCCTGAAGCCAAGGGCTTGAACCCGCGTATCCCCTATTTGATCTGGCCGATTGCCTTCAGAACCTTGTCCAGCCGCTTGCCCTGCGACGAGGTTGCCGGTGCCGATTTCACCGCGTTGTAATACGCCTCCGGATCATAGGTCGGGATGCCGAGTTTCAGATGATCCACAGTCATCAGGCCCATGCGCGCCAGCAAGGTATAGATACCGTTGTAATAGGCCGCCTGCGCCGTCAAGCGCGAGTTGCGGGCGTTCAGCAGGTTCTGTTCGGCATTCAGCACGTCAAGCGTGGTGCGCGAGCCGAGCTTCGCCTCCTCCTTCACCCCGTTATATGCGGTCTGGGCAGAGCGGATCTGACGGTCGCTGCCGGCGATATTGGCGCGGGCAACCTCGATGTTCGACCATGCGATGCCGACACCCTGGATCACCTGCGCCGTTGTCTGATGCAACTGCGCCAGCGTCGAATCCCGCCGCGCCAGCGACTGACGATAAAGCGAAGACCCGTTACCGCCGTTATACAGCGTCTGATTGAGGTTCAGCGACATGCTGAAACTGTCGGCCTTGTTGGCACCGTTGGTCGCGGTGGCATTGGCTGTCAATGTTGGCCCCATATTGGCCTTTGCCAACAGAATGGATGCCTCTGCGGCGGCGACCTGATGTTGAAGCTGATGGATTGACGGGTGGGTGCGTTGCGCGATCGCCTGCGCATCGGCAAGAGACTTGGCGGTATGCGGCATCTTCGGCAAAGTGCTCAGCCGTTTGGGGTAATGGCCGACGGCCAGCTTGTAGCCTTCAATCGCAATCGCCACGTCGCCTTGCGCCGCTGCAAGATCGGCCTGCGAGGCGGCAAGCTGCGCATCGGCAATCGCCACATCCGTCCGGGTAATCTCCCCCACGTCGAACCGATCCTTTGCGGCGCGCAATTCCTGCGTGATCAGCCGCACGTTGGACTGGCGCAAGGCAACAACCGCCTGACGTTGCTGCAAGGTGACATAGGCTCCGACCGCGTTCAGCAACACCTCCTGCTCAAACCCGAGCAAGGAATCCCGTGTCGCCAAAACCGCTTCCTTGCGCGCGGCAATCGCCGCCGCCCCACGACCGAAATCAAATACGAGAATGTCGGCGAGCAGGCTGACCGTCGCGCTCAGCCCCTCGTTCAGTTGCGTGTGACTGTAGCCCGCACTCGCCCGAAAGCTGAGCACCGGGCGCAGGCTGGCAACGGCCTGGGCCACATCTTCATCCGCCGCCCGCAACACCGCGCGGTTCTGATCCAGAATATTGGAGGCGCGGTAGGCTGAAATCAAAGCGTCGGCAAGGCTTTCCGCCAATGCCGCCTGCGGTGCTGCCAGTGCCACACCGACCAGCCCAACCCGCATCAATCTTGCTATCATTCCCATCTGCGCTATCCCGTCGTGTCAAAAATGCCGGTTGTCAGTTTTCCCGGCTACCCGGTCAAAGTGTAAAGGCCGCCTCTTTCCGGAAACCTTGCAGCACCGGCGCCGAGGCGTTGAACGCATAGCGCCAATTCACCCCATTCGCACCTTTCAGTCCAATTCGGGCAACGCCCAGCCGACCTTCCATGAAGATCGCCGCTATCCGACCGCCGATCCGCAACTGGTCCAGCAAGCTGTCGGGCACCGTCTCCACCGCCCCCTGTATCAAAATCACATCGAACGGCCCGTGTTTCGCCGCCCCTTGCTGCAAGGGAGCAGTGGTCACGGCGGCATTGTCGACACCTTCCGCCGACAAGCGCGCCTGCGCATCCTTCGCCATCGCCGCATCCGTCTCCACTGCGACAACGGCATGGGCCAGACGCGCGACCACCGCCGTCGAATAACCAAAGCCACAGCCCAGATCGAGCACGGTATCGCCCGGCTGCACGTCCACAGCTTCAAGCATCTTGCTGAAATTGCGCGGCTCCAGAATCACGCGCCCCGGCGCGATTTCAAGATTTTCTCCAAGATAAGCGGTCTGCAACTGATCCGCACCGACATAGACTTCACGCGGGATCGCCAACATCGCTTCGATGATCGGAAATTTCGTCACATCTGACGGGCGGACCTGCGTATCGACCATCATGGTGCGACGTGCGGCGAAATCGGTCATCTCTGAACTCATTGGTTTAGGATTTATCCCCTTTGTGATGCCACAGAACCGCGCGATGGGCAACACGAAGCGCGCGGCGCGACCGCTTTTCGTTCACAACTTGTCAGGTGTCGCCGCGCTGCCACCAGCGCCGCGTACCCAACTCCCGGCTTTGGCCGCCATGCCGCGGAATTTATCCGACAACCCGTCCAGTTTGGCCTCCCATTCCGGGTTCGGCACTTGCCCTTCGATCACCCTGAAATAGACCTGCAACAGACAGGCAATCGCAAAAGGCTCGATCAGTGCGGCTTTGACCGCCCAGGCAAAGACAAGGGCAAACACCACGCCCCCCGCCGACCACGCCCCCGGCATCAGATAGACCACGGCCGCGGCGGGTGCGAGCATCAGCAGGAACACCACGAAGGACAAGCCGTAAACAATCGCCGTCAGCCAAGCCGCATTGACCAGCATCGGCTTTGCGTTCTGGCCATAAAGCACCAGGCCCTCACGCGCAGCCGCCCAAGGGTTCTTTGATTTGGTCTTGATCGCATAGGCCAGAATGATCTCATCCAGCAACCCGACCGACACCCGCAGATAGGCCCGCACCACGCCCATGATCTGCGACAGCCCCGGTATCGGCAGAATCGACAGCAAGCCCTGCACGACGCCCGTGATCGCACGGACCACGCCCAAAATCACCCGGTCCAGCGCGAACAGCGCCGAGGCTTGGCCAAAGCGTGCCTGCACGACGCCTTTGGCAAATTCGATCTGCCCGCGACCCTCAGGAATCTCGCCGCCTTCCATCAAGGCAACCATCACGGCGATATGCCCGGCCTTGACGATATAGAGAACGTAGTCGCGAAAGAAAAAGATCACACCCGCCGTCAGGCCAAAGCCGCCCAGCGCCCCGTAGCCGGTCGCAGAGGCGCGAAACTCCTCATCACCGAAGTTGCCGATGCCCCAACCGATCCCGGCCCCGGTTCCGGTAACCACAACAAGTGCGGCGGTGATCGAAAAATAGACGATGATCCGGAACAGAAGGAACGGTGCAGTCCGCCGCATCAAACCCAAGGCTTCGGTAATACTGAAATCCCACATGCTTCAAATCCTGTACAAAATATGCCAGCAAGTGCCCGCTGTCGTTTTGATTGCCTGGGCCAAGCCTGCGCTGAATGCGGCAAGTCTAGTCTGCTGCCGTTACGATTGACAAGCCACTTGCGGCCTGCCCAAGACCACCGCATGCTCCCCCGATGATCCCTTGGCCCAAAGCCCTCGGCGGACCGTCCTTCTGGCACAGCCAGTCGCCATCCGGCCAACGTCCGCCGCTTGACGGCGATCACAGCGCCGATATCTGCATCATCGGTGCAGGCTTTACCGGGCTGTGGGCGGCATTTTATCTCATGCGCGCGGCCCCGAACCTGACGATCATCGTGGCCGAGGCAGAGCATGCAGGCTTTGGCGCCTCGGGCCGTAACGGCGGCTGGCTGACGGGAGGCTTTGCCTGGGACCACCGGAGCTACCTTGCCACCGGCTCCGAAGCCGGCGTCCGCGCTATGGTGCGCGCGATGTCGGGTACGGTGGAGGAGGTGATCGGCATCGCAGAGGCCGCCGGAATTGACGCAGATATCCGCCGCACCGATGAGTTGCTGGTCGCCACCAACGCGGCACAGCACAACCGTCTGATCGCCGAATGTGCCAACCGCCGGTATTGGGGCGAAGACCATGTGCATCTGATAGATGCGGATGCGCTCGCCCGCCGTGTCCATATTCCCGGCGCGCTTGGTGCGATGGTCGTCCCCGGTGTCGCCCGCATCCAACCGGCAAAACTGGTGCACGGCCTTGCGCATCTTGTCGAAACCCAAGGTGTGCGTATCGTTGAAAACACGCGGGTCACCTCGATCCGCCCCGGCCATGTCATCACAACGCAGGGCATCATCTCTGCCCGCACCATTCTGCGCGCAACCGAAGGCTTTACCAGCCAGTTTGCCCACCATGCGCGCGACCTGCTGCCGCTGAACTCCGCCCAGATCGTCACAGCACCCTTGCCTGAATCGGTATGGAATAAAATCGGCTGGCAGGGCTATGAAATCCTGGGAGATTTCGCCAATGCCTATTGCTACTGCCAACGCACCGACGATGGTCGCATCGTCGTCGGTGGGCGCGGCATCCCGTACCGTTTCGGCAATCGGCTGGACGATCAAGGCCGCCCCGATGATAAAACCATCCGTCGCCTGATCGCGATCCTGCACCGCCATTTCCCCGCGACCATCGGCCAAACCATCGACCATGCGTGGTGCGGGGTGCTGGGCGTTCCCCGCGACTGGTGCGCAACAATCGGATTTGATCCACATACCCGCATCGGCTTTGCCGGTGGCTATGTCGGGGTCGGAGTCTCCACCGCCAATCTGGCGGGGCGCACGTTGGCCGATCTTGCGCTCAACCGGCAAACTGCGCTGACCGCCCTGCCTTGGGTCAACCGCCCCCTGCGCAAATGGGAACCCGAACCCCTGCGCTGGCTCGCCCTGCGTGGCATGTACTTACTGCTCAATGCCGCCGACCGGGCAGAGAACGCAGGCACGAATCCCTCCCGCCTCACCCGTCTGGGCAACTGGATCAAGAACCGATAACCCGGCTACGGCTTCATCTTGGTAAAAATACCTGAATCCCAACGCCGGCCAAAGATTGCGACGCTGAATAGACCGACCGCCGTTACAACCACCCGCGCGCGCGCATCGCTGCGACCGAGGGGCGTTCCGCCATGCGGGCATTGAACGCCGATAGCTTCGGATAATCACCAATCTCCACCCCGTCACCCGCCAACCAAGTGCTGACGACATAGAGGTATGGATCGGCCAGACTGAACGCATCACCCAACACATATGACCCTTGCAGCACAGCCGCTTCAACATGGGCGCAACACGCCGCCATCGTCTGCGGCACCTTCGCGCGCATATCGGCATGGCTTTCGGCCAGATCCGCCCAGCGCGCACCGCGCAGCTTATGGGCGTGGTTCACATGCATGGTGGAGCCGACATAACACATCGCCTCCCGCATCCGGGCCGCTTGCAACGGGTCTTGCGGCACCAATCCCGCTTTTGGGGCCAACGCGCCGATATAATCCAGAATTGCCGCCGTTTCCGTCAACACCCCGCCCGGCACCTCCAATGCAGGCACCCGCCCTTTCGGGTTGATCGCCAGATACCCGGGCTTCGTTTGCGCGCCGCCGGTGAAATCGAGCTCGACCGGCTCATACGCCAACCCCGCCTCCTCCAACGCAATGGCCACCACAATCGAAATTGTCTTTTTTGCGAGATAGAGTTTCATCTGCCCCCCCCTACGCTTTGTGACCCGGAATCGGCGGCATCACCTCCGGTTCCAGCGGGCAGACATAAGGCTCCCGTGCCAGGTTCGTCGCATGTTCGGCCTTCGCCTCCGCCAGCAGATCAGGGCGCGCGAACAAATCCCGCCCGGTTGCCGCCATGATCTTGGCGGCATGGGCCATGCCCTTGTGCGCGGCGGTGGATTTGCCTTGCGCAGTCAATTGCCACGAATGGAACGGCGTGCCAATGGCGCAGGTCGCGACATAGGCCTGCACTGTCGGCACTGCCCAACTGACATCTGCCACATCGGTAGAACCTGCCCCCGCATCCGGCATATCAGCCAGTTTGACCACAAAATCGGCCAGCACTTTCGGCTCCACCTCCCGCCCCGCGCGCCAGAATGTGTCAGCGATATGCTCTGGCGTCAGGGTTTGCTGGATATCCGCAGCAAAGGCGCGGTCCGCATCATCAAACTCCGGCGCGCCGATCGCCAGTATCTGCGCTTCCATCGCCTGCTCCAACACCGGGCTCGACAGCATCGAGGACACGGCAGAAACCACGCGCGCCTCCACCCGTGTTTCCGTCATCAACGCCGCCCCTTCGCCGATCTTGCGCACCCGCGCCACCAGATCGCGCAACCCCTTGTTGCTGGGCGACCGGATCAACTGCCGCACCGTCGCTTTCGCCTGCACGACATTCGGCGCCTCGCCCCCGGCATCGAGATAGGCGTAATGCACGCGGGCATCATCGGGCATGTCTTCACGCATGTAGTTCACACCGACATTCATCAATTCCACCGCATCAAGGCCGGAGCGTCCCAGTTCCGGACTGCCCGCCGCATGGGCGGAGCGGCCATGAAAGGTGAAATCAATGCGCATATTCGCCAAGGCGCGCGGCGGCATGATGCCGGTAAAATCATTGGGATGCCAAGTGATCGCCGCATCGATATCTGCAAACAACCCGGCCCGCACCATGAACGCTTTGGCAGCACCACCTTCCTCTGCCGGGCAACCGTAAAACCGCACCCGCCCCGGCTTGCCCGACTGCGCCAGCCAATCGCGCAAAGCAACAGCCGCCAGCATCGCTGCGGACCCCAGCAAGTTGTGACCGCAGCCATGCCCGAAATAACCCAATGGCTGCGCCTCTGCGACGCCGGGAACCTGCCCCAACCCGGGCAGCGCATCATATTCGCCAAGTATCGCAACGACCGGGCCGCCCTGCCCCCATTCGCCCATGATCGCCGTGGGGATACCCGCAAGGTTCTCAGAAATCCGCGCGCCTTCGGCTTTCAGTTGCGCAAGATGCGCGGCGCAGGATTTCGCTTCGGTATAGGCCACCTCGGGCGTGTCAAAAACCGCATTGGCAAGGGTGACGAATTCACCCTCATGCGCCTCCACCAGCGGCCATATTTCATCGGAATTGCGCATCTCGTTCCCCCCATGCCTTTGCGTCAGAGTGGCGCGAAGCGGGGTGAAGTTCCAGACCTAAAGCGGCGCGTCTTCCCCAAAAATCTGTGCGCGATGGTCTGCCAGATAGATGCGGAGCCATGGGGTGAAACTCGACGGATCACTGGTAATCTCGGCAATCAACGCTGCCAAAGTGACCCAGCGCACAGC
>NZ_JAKDLJ010000544.1 GCF_030452865.1 Pseudorhodobacter sp. | reverse complement strand
GCGGTAGATTTCCATGTCGGGGGTCACATGGTCGAACAGATGCGGGCCGACGAAATAGCCTTCCTCATAACCCTGCAACTTGAAACCGCGCCCGTCGACGACCAGCTTGGCACCTTGCGCAATGCCGGATTCCACCAGTTTCAGGATCTTGGCCTTTGCCGCCGCCGTTACCACCGGGCCGTAGTCGATATCATTGCCAGCAGTATAAGGCCCAACCTTCAGCTTCTCGATCCGCGGCACCAGCTTCGCGATGAGGCGATCCGCGGTTTCATCGCCAACGGGAACCGCGACGGAGATTGCCATGCAACGCTCCCCCGCAGCGCCATAACCGGCGCCGATCAGCGCGTCGGCGGCTTGGTCCATATCGGCATCGGGCATGATGATCATATGGTTCTTGGCACCGCCAAAGCATTGCACGCGCTTGCCGTTGGCACAGCCCCGGCCATAGATATATTCCGCAATGGGAGTGGAGCCGACAAAGCCCACGGCTTGAATGGTTTCATTGTCCAGAATCGCATCAACTGATTCTTTGTCGCCATTGATCACCTGCAACACGCCATCGGGCAGGCCTGCCTCTTTGAACAATTCTGCCAGCATCAAAGGCACGGAAGGGTCACGCTCCGACGGTTTCAGGATGTAGGAATTGCCGCTTGCCAGCGCCGGGCCGAGCTTCCACAGCGGGATCATCGCGGGAAAGTTGAACGGCGTAATGCCTGCGGCAACACCCAAAGGCTGGCGCATCGAATACATGTCGATGCCGGGGCCAGCGCCATCGGTGAACTCGCCCTTCAACATCTGTGCGGCATTGATCGAATACTCAATGACCTCCAGCCCGCGCTGCACATCGCCTTTCGCATCCGGAAATGTCTTGCCATGCTCACGGCTCAGCGCCTCGGCCAGCTTGTCCATATCGCGGTTGAGCAGGCCCACCATTGCCATCATCACCCGACCACGCTTTTGCGGGTTCATTGCGCCCCAGGCAACTTGCGCTTTGGCGGCATCTGCCACCGCTGCATCGAGTTCAGCCTTGGAAGCGAGCGGCACCTTGGCCTGAACTTCTCCCGTCGCCGGGTTCATCACATCGGCGAAACGCCCGGATGTCCCTTTGACATGCTTGCCGTTGATCCAATGGCTCAGTTCTTTCATGACGTGCGCTCCTGTTCTGAATAGGCTGATCTGAATTTACCGTATGATAGGCTTGCAAATTTGCCGGATAAAGGGGCAATATCTCAAAAGTGTTTTGCAGTTTTGCAGGGGTTCGGCATGGATTGGGACGATTTGCGCATTTTCCTTGCGGTTGCACGGGCCGAAAGCCTGTCCGGCGCGGGCAAGATGCTGCGGATTGATCCCGCGACCGTAGGGCGGCGGATTGCGCGGCTGGAACACTGGCTTGCCGCGCGCCTGTTCACCAAGACGCCGCAGGGCTATGCATTGACCGAAGACGGCAAGCGGTTGATGGAACCCGCACTTTCGGCTGAAACGGCCTGCGCCGCTGCGTCGGACAGCCTGTCCACGCGCAGCGATGGTTTGACCGGGCAAATCCGCCTCGGCGCGCCGGACGGCGGCGCGAATTACCTGCTGCCTCAGGTGCTGACCCGGATCAGCGCGGAAAATCCCGGGCTGGAGGTTCAGCTTGTCGCTTTGCCGCGCGTGTTCAACCTCTCAAAACGCGAAGCGGATATGGCAATCGCGGTCAGCCGCCCCGAAACCGGGCGGTTGACGGTGCAAAAGCTGACCGATTACCACCTGCATCTGGCGGCAAGCCGTGATTATCTGGCCCGGAACAGCCCGATCTGCTGCGTGGAAGACCTGCGCCAGCACCGGATCGTCGGTTATATCCCCGATATGATCTTTGATAAGGAATTGGACTATCTGGGGGAGTTTGGTGCA
>NZ_JAKDLJ010000543.1 GCF_030452865.1 Pseudorhodobacter sp. | reverse complement strand
TGGCTGTGCTGTCGCATGCGGCGATGCAGGGGGCGGAGATTTGATCCCGCACGATTCCGAAAGTGGCCTTCGCTGAGGAACAGGCAGACTACGATGCTGATGATTGTTGACCCACGGCTTGGAACCGACGACTGTTGAGCGGCGTTCGATCAGTGGAGATGCAGCCGGGGACAGGCCGATACCGTTTTTGCCGTCTTGCTTTTCGGGCGGAGGTGTTGGTTTTGCGTGCCGCGCGGACAATGACGTGGTGCGTTGGTCCCATAAACCGTGAATCCGCGCTCTGCCCTTGACCTTCACAAGGGGCAGGCGCTTAAAGACGTAACGAAACAAAATGCAGGAGTTGATCATGGCTTTCACACTTCCCGACCTTCCTTACGGTCACGATGCGCTGGCAGGGCTTGGCATGTCCAAGGAAACCTTGGAATATCATCATGATATCCATCACAAAGCCTATGTCGACAATGGCAACAAACTGATTGCAGGTACCGAATGGGAAGGCAAATCGGTTGAGGATATCGTCAAGGGTACCTATAAATCTGGTGCGGTGGCGCAAAACGGCATCTTCAACAATGCCAGCCAGCATTGGAATCACAGCCAGTTCTGGCAGATGATGGGGCCGGGCAGCAAGAAGATGCCGGGTAATCTGGAAAAGGCCATTGCCGAAGCCTTCGGCAGCGTCGACAAATTCAAAGAGGAGTTTTCGGCGGCTGGCGGTGGTCAGTTCGGCTCTGGCTGGGCGTGGCTGGTGAAGGACAAGGATGGCAGCCTCAAGGTCACCAAGACCGAGAATGGCGTGAACCCGTTGTGCTTTGGTCAAACCACACTTTTGGGCTGCGATGTGTGGGAACATTCCTATTACATCGACTTCCGCAACAAGCGCCCGGCGTATCTGAGCAACTTCCTCGACAAGCTGGTGAACTGGGAAAACGTGGCGTCGCGTCTCTGACCCCGGCGCTGCATTTGTGAACATGGGCCTGCCGGGGAAATCCTTGGCGGGCCTTTTTCGTGGGTGTTGGCGCGCGTAATGGCGGATCGCGGCGTGATACCACTTGCTTTGCAGCGGAATTCCGGGGTCATGTGAAGGCGAAGGGGCAGGTTGCGCCCCGGCTGGCAGGGGGCGTGAATGGCGGCGTGGCGGAACATTGGGACGGGATCGAAGGTTGCTGCGGCTGTCGCAGCGGCGGCACTCGGCATCGGGCTGATCGCATTGTTCCTGTCGTTGCGCGCGCCGCTGCCCGAGCCGATACCAGAGCCAGCCGCAAAAGCCCCGGCACCGGAAACAGCGCCGATCGCCGAAGCCGTGCCCGCGCCCAAGGAAACCGCGCCAGTCGCAGCCGCACCGCCGCTATCGGCTCCCGAACCGTCGGCTGCAAACGCAGAACCGCCGCGCTTTGATGTGGTGCGGATCGAAAAGGATGGCGCTGCACTGGTGGCGGGCCGGGCCGTGCCGGGCAGTGAGGTGTCGGTTCTGGTCGATGGCGCGGTTGTGGTCAGCCTTGCTGCCGACGGAACCGGTGGGTTCGCGGCGCAGTTCACCTTGCCGCAAAGTGCGAAGCCGCGGCTGATGACGCTGCTGATGCGCCTTGCCTCTGGGCAGGAGATTGCGTCGCAGGAACAGGTGGTGCTTGCGCCCGCCGATGTCGTGCCGCCATCGGATGCCGAGGTTGCGGTTTTGGGACAAGCGCCGGCGGCCCCGGTATCCGTTGCGCAAGGGCAGGATGTGGCAGGTCCGACATCGGCAACCCGACCGGTGCAATCCGCCTCTGCCCCCCGGTTGGAGCAGTCAGCCGAAAGCCCGAGCACATTGGCGGTGACATCGACCGCCCCGGAACCCGCAGCGTCCGCCGCCCAACCGGAAAATGTCGCGCAGGTTGAACCCGCCGCGATCCT
>NZ_JAKDLJ010000118.1 GCF_030452865.1 Pseudorhodobacter sp. | reverse complement strand
GCGATGACCTGCTGTTCGGCGGCGCGGGCAATGACGACCTTGAAGGGCTTTACGGCGACGATACCATCTATGGCGGCGACGGCGACGACCATGTGTTCGGGCGCGATGGCGCGGATCTGATTTATGGCGGCGATGGCAATGACAGCCTGATCGGTTCCATCGGGATCGACACGCTTTATGGTGGTCTGGGCAATGACATTCTGGCGGGCAGTCAGGGCAGCGACCTGATCTATGGCGGCGAGGGCAATGATATCGTCTATATCGGTGTGCCTGCGCCGGGCGATATTGCCTATGACAATGAGGGTGAGGTTCACCTCGACGAAGGCGATGACTGGCTTGACGCCACTGACGCCACGCTGAAATTCGTCGCTTACGGCGGCGATGGCAATGACCTGATGGGTGCCGGGATCGGGGACGACACACTGGAAGGCGGGACCGGCGACGACACGATTTCGGGCGGGGCGGGCAATGATTCCATCCTCGGGGACGCCGGCGATGATGAGTTGTACGGCGGCGACGGGGATGATTTCATCGCAGGCGGTGCCGAAGATGACCGGCTTTCGGGCGACGCGGGCGATGACACCCTGCACGGCGACGAGGGCGACGACCAATTCTCGCTGGAAGACGGCTTCGGCGACGACATCATCCTTGGCGGTGAAACGGCGGAAAGCGATGGTGACACGCTCGATGCTTCGGGTCTGACCGGGGATTCCGTGCTGGACTTGACCGCAGGTGACGCGGCTGACCCGGAAAGCGGCACATTGACCTCCGGCAGCGATGTCGCAAGTTTTGCCGAGATTGAAAACATCGTTCTGGGAGAGGGGAACGACTCCGTCATCGGCTCCACCGGCGATGATGAGGTAACGACCGGCGCGGGGGCCGATACCGTTGACGGCGGTGCCGGGCAGGATACGTTCGATCTGGGTGCCGACGGCGACGGGGATCTTGTGCGGTTTTCCGATGGCGATGGCGCGGATACGATTTTGGGGTTCGATGCGCCGATCACCAACCCGAACGGCAGCTTTTCCGGCGTCGACCTGCTTGATGTATCGGAACTTTATTCCATCCCTGGTCAAAAGGTCACCGTGGCCGATGTGGTGGTCAGCGATGATGGGAACGGCAATGCGGTGCTGACCTTCCCGAACGGCGAAAGCCTGACGATGGATGGCATCAGCCCGACCGCCGCCAGCAACCCGGCCTATCTGGTCGCGATGGGTATCCCTGACACCGGGCCGGATTATATCGTCGAAGGAACCACCGGCGATGACCTGATCGACGATGCCTATGTGCTTGATCCCGAAGGCGACCGCATCGACGCCAATGACAATGCGGCGGGCAACAATGACGACGTGGTGAAGGCCGGAACGGGCAATGACACCGTGCTGTCAGCCGCCGGGAATGATGAGGTTTACGGCGAAAAGGGCGATGACAGCCTCGATGGCGGCATCGGCAACGACACGCTTTATGGTGGTGTCGGCAATGACACGCTGCTTGGGCAAGACGGAAAAGACGATCTGCACGGCGGCACCGGTGATGACGTGCTTTATGGCGGCGCGGGCAATGACACCCTTCACGCTGATGAGGGCAATGACAGCATCTATGGCGGCGACGGCAACGACAGCATCCTTGGCTATGAGGGCAATGATTATGTCGAAGGGGGCGACGGGGATGACTATATCAACACGCGCACCTCTCCCGGCACAGGCGCACCGGATCAGGGCTATCCCGGCTATTATGCCGCCGATACCGACCCGTCAAATGATCTCGACACGGTTTACGGTGGCATTGGCGATGACACGATCCTGACCGGCGATGACGATGATCTGATCTATGGCGGCGCGGGCCGCGATTCCATTGATGCGGGCTTTGATGACGACACGGTTTATGGTGGCGATGACAATGACACCATCATCGGCAATGAGGGCAACGACTACATCGACGGCGGACTTGGCGACGATGTGATCTATGGCGGGCTGGAACTGGGCGCGCCCGATCTGACCATGATCCCGGATGATACCGACCTGCTGCCCGCCAATGGCCTTGATACGATTCACGGTGGCGAGGGCAATGATCTGATCTACGGCATGGATGATGCCGATGAGTTGCATGGCGATGCGGGCAATGACACGCTTTATGGCGGAATCGACAACGACAGCCTTTATGGCGGCGATGGTGCCGACACGCTTTACGGCGACGAAGGCGACGACTTTCTGTCGACCGGAACGAATACCGGGCCGGGGGAAGACGCGGCCTATGGTGGCGCGGGCAATGACAGCATCACCGGCGGCGGCACCGGGGTTTCCGCGCTGTCAGGCGGTGACGGCGATGACACCATCACCGGCAGCCTGAACGGTCATACGCTGGCCTATGGCGGTGATGGCAATGACAGCATCACCGGCGGCGATCTGAACGATCAACTGTTCGGCGATGCGGGTGATGACGTGATCCGTGGCGGTGACGGCGCGGATGAACTGAACGGCGATCAAGGCAATGACACGCTCTATGGTGGCGCGGGTGCCGACTCCCTGAACGGCGGCGATGATCGCGACCTGTTCTTTGGCGGCATCGGCGATATCATTGACGGCGGCGAAGGCGGCGATGACTTTGACGTACTGAACCTCTCGGCGCTGGGCGGGGCGGCGGGAACCAACGTCATCTATGGCGGCGGCAACAATGAGGCGGGCACGGTCGAAGTGCTCGACGGGCTTGGCAATGTCACCGGAACTTTCAACTTTTCCAACATCGAAAGCGTCGTTCCCTGCTTCACGCCCGGCACCCTGATCCTGACCTGCCGGGGTGAGATGGCGGTCGAAGATCTGCAAGAAGGCGACCGGGTGTTGACGCGCGACAGCGGCTATCAGCCGATTCGCTGGGTTGGAAAACGACATCTGAGCCGGCACGATCTGGCGGCAAACCCTGCGTTCAATCCGGTGCGTATCCGTGCTGGCGCATTGGGTGCGGGCCTGCCCGAACGCGACATGACCGTTTCGCCGCAGCACCGGATGCTGATCACCGGCAGCCGGGCCGAGATGCTGTTCGGCGACAATGAGGTTCTGGTCGCAGCGCTGCATCTGGTCAACGACCGCTCGGTGGTGCGGGCCTGGCCGCAGGAGGTGACCTACATCCACATCATGTTCGACCGGCACGAAATCGTGCGCGCCAACGGGGCCTGGACCGAAAGTTTCCAACCCGGAGAGTTGACGCTCGGCAGCATGGACAGCCCGCAGCGCGCTGAATTGCTGAAGCTGTTCCCGCAGCTTGAACAGGGTATGTCCTATCCTTCCGCGCGGATTTCGCTGAAAGCCTATGAAGCGAAGGTTCTGATGCAGCAGGCCTGACCCCGGTTGGGTCTTTTGGTGCGGGCGTCAGGGCTTTTGCCCGGCCCGCCAACGCGCCCAATCTTCGGGGCTGTCAAGATCAGTGATCGCGTGATGATCGGGTAACGGGACGTTGCGCAGGACAGAGGCATGTTCTTGCAGCAGCGATTTCGCCCCGCGATCCCCATGCAAACCAAGCAACGCCGGTCGCAACCATGCGGGGAACAGCACCGGATGCCCGGCTACGCCCGCCATTGTGCAGCCTTGCAGGATCATTCGCGGCGTGGCGCGATGGGCGGTAACAAATTGCTCGAGATCGGTTTGGTCAATCTCCGGCATATCCGCCAGAAGGATCAGCACCGCGCCGGGCGGTGCCGCAGCGATGCCCGCGCGGATGGATGCCGCCAGCCCAAGTGCGGCATCCGCCACCTCGACCAGACGCAGCGGCAAACCGCTGATCGCAACGCGGCGCGCAGGCCGGTCTGGCGGCAAAGTCACCAGAACCGGCAATCCGGTCCCGAGGGCGATCTGCGAGATATGGCGAAGCAGGGACGTTTTACCTATCGTTTCCAGCAATTTGTCTGGCCCGCGCATCCGTCGCGATTGTCCTGCGCCAAGAAGAAGGATGGAAAGGGCAATCGCGGAATCGTTCTGCATGTTGTGCGTCTCCGGCCCGCCGCGTCAGGGTCATTGCGCGGCGATCATAGCACGCGGACCGCCCCGACAAACACCCCCTGACGATTGCGATTGTTGCAGGAGTGAGAACAATGGCCGCGATTGTGCTGCAATATCAAAATCGCATCGGCATCAAATTGACCATTGTATTTTCACGCCTCCTGCCCTTATGGTCACGTCACGCGACGCTGGATGAAAACGACACCAACACCGCGCACAAGTTTTACGCCTTTGCTCATTGGCTGGACCGCTGGTTCGCTGATGCAGGCCAAAGGTGGATCACCGGCCCAAAAGGCCCCTCTTTCGCCCGTCAAGTCATTGACAATACGGGTTTTCATATGGATGCAGCGATGCATTCGGGATAAACCGCGATGCGCCGCGAACAGGTAAAACCGAGCGAGAATGCAAGGCCGCAATGGCCCATTTCCGCTCATCTGACCCGCAGCCTCGCCTATACAAGTCACCACTTCCGCGCACATCGCCTCTCCGGAAATCTTCCGGCGCTTTGGGTGCGGTTGGGTGCCATGGAACATTATGGCCAAGAAAATGCTGATCGACGCCACACACGCCGAGGAAACGCGCGTTGTTGTGGTGGATGGAAACAAGGTTGAGGAATTCGATTTTGAAACCATCAACAAGCGCCAACTTGCTGGCAACATCTATCTCGCAAAAGTAACACGGGTTGAGCCGTCGCTTCAGGCGGCTTTCGTCGAATATGGCGGCAACCGGCATGGCTTCCTCGCCTTTGCCGAAATTCACCCCGATTACTACCAGATCCCGCTGGCCGACCGCAAAGCCTTGCTGGAGGAAGAACGCGCTTTGGCGCGGGCGGAGGATGATGAGGAAAAAGAAAAAGAGAACCGGGGCGGCCGCAATCGGCGGCGCAGTTCCCGGCCACAGGTCGCATCCCCGCGCGATGAGGTGAAAACCGCCGAGATCGGCGCGATGGACGTTGTTGATCTGGAGGAAGACGATAGCGGCGAAGATGCAGGCGCACAACGTGATACCGCAACGCCAGATGCCGTACCCGCAGCGCAACCTGCTGCAGAAAATGCGCCAGAGCATGGCGACGATGATCACACCACCGACATGGAGAGCGACGATGATGGCGCTGCCCATGCGGCCGACCCCGACTCGGAAATCGAATCCATCGCGGATGAGGACGTGGCCGAGGAAATCAGTGCCCCGCGCCGCCCGCGCGCCCGGCGCTACAAGATTCAGGAAGTCGTCAAGGTGCGCCAGATCATGCTGGTGCAGGTGGTCAAGGAAGAGCGCGGCAACAAGGGTGCTGCGCTGACGACCTATCTGTCGCTGGCCGGTCGTTATTGCGTCCTGATGCCGAACACCGCGCGCGGTGGTGGCATTTCGCGCAAGATCACCCAAGCCAATGACCGCAAGAAGCTTAAGGAAATCGCATCGGAAATCAAGGTGCCGGAAGGCGCCGGGTTGATCATCCGCACTGCCGGGGCCAAGCGCACCAAGCCGGAAATCAAGCGCGATTATGAATATCTGATGCGGCTTTGGGAACAGGTCCGCGAGTTGACGATGAAATCCATGGCCCCTGCCGCGATCTATGAGGAGGGCAATCTGATCAAACGCTCGATCCGCGATCTTTACAGCCGCGAGATTGACGAAGTGTTGGTCGAAGGTGTCGAAGGGTATCGGACCGCCAAGGACTTCATGCGCATGATCATGCCGTCGCATGCCAAAGCGGTGCAGCCCTATGAGGATCAGGTGCCACTGTTCGCGCGCTTTCAGGTCGAAAGCTATCTGGCGGGGATGTTCAACCCGGTGGTGCAGTTGAAATCCGGTGGTTATATCGTGATCGGGATTACCGAGGCGCTGGTGGCGATCGACGTGAACTCCGGCCGTGCGACCAAGGAAGGCTCCATCGAAGATACCGCGACCAAGACCAATCTGGAGGCTGCGGAGGAAGTCGCGCGCCAGTTGCGACTGCGCGATCTTGCCGGGTTGATCGTGATCGACTTCATCGACATGGAAGACCGCAGGAACAATGCTGCGGTCGAAAAGAAGCTGAAGGACAAGCTGAAAACCGACCGCGCGCGGATCCAGGTGGGTCGCATTTCCGGCTTTGGCCTGATGGAGATGAGCCGCCAGCGCCTGCGCCCCGGTATGCTGGAAAGCACAACGCAGCCTTGCGCGCATTGCCACGGCACCGGGTTGATCCGGTCCGACGACAGCATGGCGCTGACCATCCTGCGCGCGCTGGAGGAGGAGGGCACCCGCAAACGCAGCAAGGAAGTGCTGCTGCGCGCACCGATTGCGGTGGTCAATTTCCTGATGAACCAAAAGCGCGAACATATCGCCATGATCGAGGCACGCTATGGCATGTCGGTGCGGGTCGAAGGCGATCCGGTGATGATAAGCCCGGATTACAGCCTTGAAAAGTTCAAGACCGCGACCCGCGCAGTGCCAGAGGTTTCGGCCGCAATCTCGGGCAATTCCGCCATGATGGGGGCGCTGCTGGATGACATCGAGGATCCCGAGATCCCGAGTGAGGAAGAAGAAAACGCCGAAACCGACACCGTGCAGACCGCGAATGTCGCTGAACTTGCTGAAGCGGGCGATGGCGGCGGCGAGGGTGGCGACGGCAATGGTCGCAAGAAGCGGCGGCGTCGTCGGCGTCGGCGCGGTTCCGGCAACGGCGGCGAAAATGGCAATGATACCAGCGATCAGGACAGCAGCGACGAAGATGGCGCGGATGATGGCGATGGAAAGCCGGGCGTCACCGGCGTTGTCGTGACTGAGGCTGTGGTTGCCGTCTCTGATGCGGTGGCACCGGAGACCGAGACCGAGGTTGCTGCCGAAGCGCCGAAGAAACGCACCCGCACCCGCAAACCACGCGCCGAAAAACCGGTGGAAGGTGCGAAAGCGGAGGTTTCCGCTGAACCGGTGGCGGAAAGTGCCGCTGCGGAGACGCCAAAGCCGAAGCGCAGCCGCAAGCCAAGGGTAAAGGCGGAGCCGGAGAGTGTGCCGGTCGACGCGACGGCAGCGGCCCCTGCGGTCGAAACGGCGGCAGAGCCGGTCACCAAACCAACCCCGCCCGCCGTGGACCCGGTGGTTGCTGCGGTGGCGGAGCCTGCCCCGGCAGACGCGCAACCCGCCGCGCAACCGCAGGCCGAAACCGCCGCAGTGGCCGAAGCGGAACCGGAGGCGGAAAAACCGCGCCGCCGTGGGTGGTGGAACCTCGGGCGCTGACCGTCCGCACGGGCAGCGAAGGATCGGATCGACGATGGGCGCGGGGTTAACCTGCGCCCTTTCGCGCAACGGAAACCATCGCGCGCGCCCACGCGAAAGTGACAATCTGTCCCGGTGACGGCACCGGGCTTTGCGACTAGACCGGGGCGACAAGCCACGCGGTTTGTTGCGGGCAAGGAAAGGATTTCTCATGGCAGGCATCGACCTTTTCGACGCAGCCCTTTTGCCGTCGATGCTGGTGGCACTGCTTGCAGGCGTTCTTTCCTTCCTCAGCCCTTGTGTCTTGCCGATCGTACCGCCCTATCTCGCGTATATGGGCGGCATCAGCATGGGGGAGATGAAAACGACAACCGCGCGTCGGCGGGTACTTTTGCCGGCGATTTTCTTCGTCCTCGGGCTGTCGACGGTGTTTTTGTTCCTTGGCTTCACCGCCTCGGCTTTTGGCACGTTTTTCCTGCAATATCAGGATATTCTATCGAAAATCTCAGGGATCGTCGTCATCATCTTCGGCCTGCATTTTCTGGGCATTTTCCGCATCAGCATCCTTGACCAGGAGGCGAGGATGGATGCGGGCGATCAGGGCGGCTCCGCCTTTGGTGCCTATCTTCTGGGGCTGGCTTTTGCCTTTGGCTGGACGCCTTGCATCGGGCCGCAACTCGGCGCGATCCTGTCGCTTGCGGCATCGGAGGCGAGCCTGACGCGCGGCACCACCTTGCTTGGCGTCTATGCGCTGGGGCTGGGATTGCCGTTCATTCTTGCGGCGGTGTTCATCGAGCGTGCGGTTGGCGTGATGTCGCATCTCAAACGCCACATGAAGCTGATCGAACGCGCGATGGGGGTCTTGCTGATTGTGGTCGGTCTTGCGTTGCTGACGGGCGCATTCTCGGCCTTTTCCTTCTGGTTGTTGGAGACGTTCCCCATTCTTTCATCCTTGGGATAAAGCCGCACCGCCCCCATAGTTTTGCCCATATTTATCCGCACACTTGCCCAAAGGCTTGCAAGCAGACGCCAGTTCGGGGGTAGGTGTGAGAGGTAACAAGGATGTGGGCACAAAACATGGCACGGGCGCTGAACCTGACACGCGCGCCTGTGCTGCCAGCGGAAGAAAGCAAAGCTGTGGCGGTTGAGACGAAAAAGTCGGTGCGGCTGCGGCGGATGTTCTACATCCCCGGCTACGACCCGTTCCATCCGCGCCGCTACCGCGAACTTTACCGCAGTGAATCGCGGGCGCAGGCGGCGATTTCCGGCTACCAGATCGGGTTGAAACCAAAGGCCAAAGGTGGCCCCTATGGTTGGCGGGTGGAGCGGGAGACTGCCGAAGGCCAGACCCGCACGCAGGTTGATGTTCTCGTCTGGTCCGACATCGTGAAGGAGTCGATGGCAACAGGGATTGTCGCGACTTATGGTCAGATGCTGAAAACCGCCTGGACTTATATCGGATCGGGGGCGCTGTTTCGGCTGATGCGCTTGCGCAAAGGGCCGGTGATCGCGGCGCTTTATCCGATTGTGTTCTTGTTGGTGCAACTGATGCTGGCAGCCTTGGTGTTCGGCGGGGTGTGGGCGGCGATCACCCG
>NZ_JAKDLJ010000542.1 GCF_030452865.1 Pseudorhodobacter sp. | reverse complement strand
CTCGCGGCGGTGTTCGACCTTGCCGCCGATGCCGATCTGATCGTGACCTCTGGCGGGGCATCGGTCGGGGACCATGATCTGGTCGGAAAAACCGCCGATGCCCTGGGGATGGAACGGGCGTTCTACAAGATCGCCATGCGCCCCGGCAAGCCGTTGATGGCGGGTCGTCTGCGCGGCATCCCGATGCTTGGATTACCGGGAAACCCGGTCTCATCAATAGTTTGCGGCCATGTCTTCATGTTACCGATGATCCGCGCGATGCAAGGGGCCGGAAAGATCGCCCAAACGCCGCAGCGCGCCGTTCTGGGTAGCGACACGCCCGCCAATGGCCCGCGCGCGCATTACATGCGGGCGCGGTTGCAGCATGGTGATGGCGGGCTGTTGATCTTCCCGTATGAGCGTCAGGACAGCGCCTTGCTTGGTGTCATGGCCGCCGCTGATGCGCTGATGATCCGACCGGTCGGCGGCGCGGCACTTCCTGCGGGGGCAGTCGTTGAATATTTACCGATCTGACCAAAACACTTGACACAAACCGGGAACATGGGCAGAACAGCACAGGAACCTTCGGGAAAGGGATTGTCGATGCTGACGCGCAAGCAACTGGAACTGCTGGATTTCATTCGGACCCGGATGGATGCCGAAGGTGTGCCCCCTTCGTTTGATGAGATGAAGGACGCCCTTGATCTGAAGTCGAAATCGGGGATTCACCGGCTGATCACGGCGCTGGAAGAACGCGGCTTCATCCGCCGCCTCGCCCACCGTGCACGCGCGATTGAAATTGTGAAGCTGCCCGAAGCGATGCAACGCCCCGGCTTCACACCCGCAGGATTTACGCCCAAGGTGATTCAGGGTGACCGGCCCGCAGCCCCGCGCGCCGCTCTGCCGGTGAGTGTGCTGGACGCCATCGAACTGCCGGTGATGGGCCGGATCGCCGCTGGTGTGCCGATTGAGGCGATACAGGAAATCTCGCATCATGTCGCGGTTCCGGGCTCGATGCTGTCGGGCAACGGCCAGCATTACGCGCTGGAAGTGAAAGGCGATTCGATGATTGATGCCGGGATCAACGATGGCGACATCGTGGTGATCCGCGAACAATCCTCCGCCGAAAACGGCGATATCGTCGTGGCTTTGGTCGAGGATTCTGAAGCCACGCTGAAACGTTTTCGCCGCCGTGGCAGCATGATCGCGCTGGAGGCGGCCAATCCCGCCTACGAAACCCGCGTTTTGCCCGATCATCAGGTGAAGGTTCAGGGCCGTCTCGTCGGTTTGATCCGCAGTTATTGATCCTGCGCTTGCAGGTGCGGCGCAATGCGACCTTCCAGCCAGAACGCTGCTTGGCGGCGACCCTTTGACCATAAGCGCGCCTGATTCTGGGTTGGAACGACCCGCAACCGATCGCCATCGGGCCAGATTGCCAAGGCTCCGGTTCGGCGCAACCGCTGCGCGTCTATCACCAGACAACCCGTCGGGGCCGTCCCCTCCACCCGTGACGCAAGGATCACCAGATCGGCGCGTTCGCAAGCCGCCGCCAAACCCTTCGCACCGTTCTTGCCCTTCAACTGCACGATCCGCCAACCTGCGAAAAGCAATTCCCGCGCGGTTGCGGCACCGGAGAAACCGGAACGCGCTGCGGCCTCTACCTGGTCCGCCAGATCGCCGTCATTTTCCAGCCATTGACGCGCGACGAAACCGGCACCTTTTTCTGCCGATACGCTGCGCGGCCCTTCCGTCGCCACGCCCAGCAACCCACCATCCCCACTGATCAACAGCGGCGGACGCTCCGCCAGCGCCCAAAGCCCGAACGCCGCCAACATCGGCAGCACCCCGGCAAAACGCACCGGCCCCCGCCAAAGCACCACCCACAGCGCCCCCAGCGCCAATATCGGCAGGACCAGCGCCGGCC
>NZ_JAKDLJ010000541.1 GCF_030452865.1 Pseudorhodobacter sp. | reverse complement strand
ATGCTCAGCTATCAACACCATTACCACGCCGGAAATCTGGCTGATGTTCACAAACACGCACTCCTCGCGTGGATGCTCGACTACCTGACGCAAAAAGACAAACCGCTGACCTATATTGAGACTCACGCCGGCCGGGGACTCTATGACCTGGGCGATGAGGCGGCATTGAAAACCGGCGAGGCGGCGCAGGGTATTTCCCTTTTGGAACAGAGCTTTCCAAAAGATCACCCCTATCGCCAACGCCTGAATGAGACCCGATTCAAATACGGCCCCAATGCCTATCCCGGCTCCCCCCTCATCGCTGCAATGACGCTGCGGGAACAAGACACCATCCATCTCGCCGAACTCCACCCCGGCGAAAACGCCATTCTTGCGGAGCATTTGGCCCAATGGGATGCCCATATCCGGCAAGAGGACGGCTTCAGAATGGCGCAAGCCATCTGCCCGCCCACCCCTCGGCGCGGCATGATGCTGGTGGACCCAAGCTATGAGGTGAAAGCAGAATATGACAGTATTCCCAAAGCCTTGTCCCAGATTGTTCGCAAATGGAACGTGGGCATCATCGCGCTTTGGTATCCGCTCCTGACCGCTGGCAGCCATGGCCCGATGCTAAGCCAACTGACACAAGCCTTTCCGGGTGCCCTGCGCCATGAGGTCCACTTCCCCCCGGTACGCGACGGGCATCGCATGATCGGCTCCGGAATGTTCATCATCAACCCGCCTTACGGGCTGGAAGCCGAGGCCAACCGCCTTTCCAACATGTTCAAAACAAAAGGATAAAACCCATGGTCAAAGGGTATTGGGTCGCCCATGTCGATATTGACGACGCGCAGGAATATGAGAAATACAAAGCCGCCAACGCTGCCGTTTTCGCAAGATATGGCGCGCGGTTCCTGGTGCGCGGTGCGCCGCAAGAACAAGTAGAAGGCAAGGGCCGCGCGCGAACGGTCGTGCTTGAATTCCCTAGCCTGCAAGCCGCCCGCGACTGTTATTTCAGCGCGGAATACCAAGCGGCAAAGGCGCTGCGCGATCCGGTATCAGCAGGAGATTTCGTGATCGTCGAAGGCTACGATCCATAACCGCCTCCCACCGATATTCTGATTGTTCGAAGAAAAATCGCAGGCCCGTCAGACCGCAACCTTCGGCGCATTGCCCCAAAACCGCCACATCAGCAACAGCGCCGCCACGCTCAACCCCGAGGTCAGACCAAGCCATAGTCCCGGCCCGCCGACGCCCAAAGGAAACGCTAAAACATAGCTGACCGGAATTCCAACGACCCAATAACTCAAGGCCGCGATCCACATCGGCGCCCGTGTATCCTGCATCCCACGCAGGAAACCCAGCGCCATCACCTGCGTCGCATCCACCATCTGAAACAACGCCGAAAGCGCCAAAAGAACCGTCCCGAATGCAATGATATCATCGCTTTGTGGGTTCGCGCGGTCCAAAAACAGCCCTATGATCGGCGCAGGCAGCATCACAAAAACCACCACCATCACCGCGCCAAAGCTCCAAGAAAGCAGCATCGCCACCCAAGCGCCATCGCGCAGCGATCGCACGTCGCCCTGCCCCATTGCACGCCCGACGCGCACTGTGGCGGCGTTGGACAGCCCCAGATGCACCATAAAGGCCAGCGCCGTCACCTCCAGCGCGATGCCATGCGCAGCCAGTTCCATCGTGCCGATCCAGCCCATCATCAGCGCGGAGGCCTGAAACAAGCCACCCTCCGCCAAACCGGTCAGACCAATCGGCCAGCCGAGCCGATAGACCTGCACCATCGCCTGCCAATCCGGCCGCCAAAAGCGCTGAAACAACGCAAACCGCCGTAATTCCGGCAGCCAATGTGCATAACCCGCAAGTGCCGCAAAGGTCAAAATCTGCGTGAAAACCGACGCGATCGCCGCCCCG
>NZ_JAKDLJ010000117.1 GCF_030452865.1 Pseudorhodobacter sp. | reverse complement strand
AGAAGGCAAGAGTTTCGGCAAGCCAGCCGGAAAAGCCGGGACCGGCAAGCCAATTGTGAAAACGCCGAAACCAAAGGCGAACCCGTCCGACACAAGCAAACGCTTTGTGCCGCCGAAGAAAGGCTGAGACTGTTCGCTGAATGTGGAAAGGCCCGGTGTACTGCACCGGGCCTTTCCATTCGCCGAGAAAAAGCCGCGCAGAGGGTCAGGCAACCTCAGCTTTGTCCGGTTCAATCGCCACAGCGGACGCAGGGCAATGTGCCAACAGCATATCCGCAATAGCTGTTTTGCGTAGCGGTTTGGTCATGTATTTGTCGATCCCCGCGGCCAGGATTGATGTGTCATCGCCGCTCATCGCATGGGCGGTCAGGGCAACAATCGGCACATGGCCCCCTTGCACCTTTTCAATGGCGCGAATGGCGCGGGCGGCATCCTTCCCGTCCATCTCAGGCATCGAAATATCCATGAAAATCAGATCGGGGTGGAAGGCTTCGAACTGTTCTACTGCCTCCCGCCCGTTGCTGGCAAAGACCAGGTCGATCTGCATATTCTTGACCATCTTGCCGAAAACCAGTTGGTTGGTGCGGTTATCCTCTGCCGCAAGCACCCGCATTCGCCGTTGTTGGGGAAAAGGCTTGCGCGCAGCCGGAACAGCGAGGGGTTCGGGCGCGCGATTGGTCAAGCCACGCAGCCTGCGATAAAGCTCCGACCGCAGCAACGGCTTTTGCAAAACGACGGATAGATGCGCGCTGCCTGCACCATCCCGCGCGGCGGTTGGATTGGAGGAAAACAGCACGATGGGCAGGGAATGGCCCGCCGCCCGCACGTTTTCCGCCAGTTGCAAGCCGTTCATCTCCGGCATTTCGTGATCCGTGATCAACACATCATAGGCGTCATCGCGGGCGAGTTCGGCCAACACATCGGCGCCGGAGCGGCACAGCGTGACCTTCATGCCGCAGGTTATAAGCTGGCGTTCAAGAATGGTCCGGTTGATGAACTGGTCATCGACAACGAGCGCGCGCGACAGCGTGATGGCAGCAGGGGTTGCATTCTGCTCCTCTGCCACTGGAAGCGACACGCGGAAACCGAAGCAGGAGCCTTTCCCGAACTCGCTATCAACCCAGACTTCACCCCCCATGCGTTCGATCAGGCGCTTGGTGATCGCAAGCCCAAGCCCGGTGCCTTCGAACTTGCGGTTGGCTTCGGATTCGACCTGATTGAACTCCCCGAAGATATGATCGAGTTGATCGGCGGGTATCCCTATCCCGGTATCTTCCACCGAGATATGGAGCCGTTGACCTGCCTCATCCTCCAACCCGACGATGCGGATCAGGACATGGCCTTTTTCGGTGAATTTCACCGCATTGCCGACAAGATTGGTCAAAACCTGCCGCAGCCGCCCGGCATCGCCGATAAAACGAGTCGGCAGGAACATATCGAAGTCGATCGCAAGGTCGATGCCACGTTCGCGCGCGCGCGGTTGTAGCAGCATCGCAATCTCATGGATCAGGCGTTCCAGATCGAAGGGTTCGGGGTTCAGTGTCAGCCGTTCCGCCTCAATCTTCGAATAATCCAGAATGTCGTTGATGATTACCAAAAGCGCCTCACCCGAGGACCGGATGGTATCGGCAAAGAGACGCTGTTCCTGGGTCAATCCGGTATCGCAAAGCAATTCCGCCATGCCGACAACGCCGTTCATCGGGGTGCGGATCTCATGGCTCATATTGGCGAGGAACGCGGATTTCGCGCGGTTCGCGGCCTCTGCGGCGCGCCGGGCCTCATCCAGTGCGGCCTGTTGTTCCTTTTGTGAGGTGATGTCCACCCGCAGCCCGACCCGTCCACCATCCGGTGTTGCCTGATCCATCGCGCGCAGCCAGCGGCCATCGGCAAGCACCTGTTCGTGTTCGGATACCGATTGCTGATGCTGAGCCATGCGTTCCTCAATCCAAGCCTCCTCGCGGCCAATGGCGTCAAGATGCTGGCCGTTCGCGACGCCGATGCGCAGGATGTCCTCGAACCTTGCGCCGGGTGTCATCGCGGCAGCACTGGCGGGGTAAAGCGCACGATAGCGCTGGTTACACGCCAGAAGCCGATCATCGCGGTCATAAAGGACGAAACCATCAGGCAGCGCCTCCAACGCGGCCCAGATGCGCATCTGTTCGGTGATGTTCAGCGCAAGGCAAACCATATCACCATCCCGCGCGCGGCGGTCGACAAGGCGCACCCATGTCCCGTTGGTTGCTTTTACCACCTCCGGTTCGATCACCTCGGCCTCCCAGCGGGCGACCATGCGCCCGACCCATTGCGCCGCCGTTTCGTCGCCAAGATCGACCATGCCTTCTTCGGCAGAAAGCGTCAGGATTTCGCGGTAGGGCGTGCCCGGCCCGACATTATACTCCTCATACCCGGCCAGATAGGCGCGATTGGCGACCAGCAGCCGCTGGTCCGGGTCAAACACTGCAAAGCCATCATGGATCGTGTTGATCGAATCGCGCAGGCGACGTTCCGCCATCACTGCGGTGGTATGCGCCGCCTCCAGATCGGAAAGAAAACGGGAGTTCTGCCCTTTGAGAAGCTGCGCTTCGGTCACCGCAGCTTTGGTGACATGGCGCTGTTCGACGATCTGGTCGGACAAGGCGCGGGCATGCAGCGCCAGCTTTTCATTGGCGGCAAAGAGTTCGCGTTGCTTTTGCTCCAACAGACGTTCAGCCGCCAACCGCGCGCGCCGTTCTTTGGCAAGCCTGTCCATCATGTCCATGCGCTACGTCTCTACCTAACGAATCTGCAATCAAAGGGCGTTCTGCCCTTCCTCTCGACCCAACCTGTCGGAACAAAGTGAACCATCGGTTAATGATCGCCTGCCCGACGCCAGAATCCTTGCGCCATCGCTTGGGGTCGTGGCAAGATATGGAAAAGTTTGGCCGAACTCATGTCTTGCGCCTCGCAGAGAGCCGGTGCGGACAGAGCGTCCTGAGGGGGAAATCTCGATGTCTTATTTCACGCGTATTGGCTTTGGTATCATGGTGGCAACGCTGTTGGCGCTTGGCTTGCCTGGTATCGGTGCGGCGCAGGATTTGATCCCTGAAAAGCGATTCGCCATGACGCGCGACGCCGATCTGCCGGGAGGCGATATTTCCTCGATGTTCGATACCGTGCTGGAAAGTTGCCAGAAAGCCTGCGTTTCCAACAATGCCTGCAACGCTTTCACCTTCAATTCGCGCAATGGTTCGTGCTTTCTCAAATCCAATCCGGGTGCGCCTGCGGATTATGCGGGTGCGTTTTCGGCAGTGGCGTTGACAGCCTCGCCGGGCGCGCAGGGGTTGGCAGAGAAACGGGCGGCGGAATTGAGCTTCCTCCGGAGCGGTGATTTTTCCGATGCGCTGTCGCAGGCGCAAGGGCTTGCTGCGTTACACCTGACCGGACCGTGGAGCGCGCAGGAGCATCTGGATTCCGCGCGGGCGGAGGAAGCGCGGGGCGACGTTCTGCGCGCCAGTGCTTTTGTCGGTGCGGCGTTGAACCTGACGGACAGCGCGCAGGACTGGGCGGAATATGCCCGGTTGTTGCAACGCGCGGCACTTCGTCATGCACAATCGCGCAGTGAGCTGGAGCAACGCGCCCTTTCCGCCGCCGTCAACGGCTATTTGCGCAGCGACAGCGCCGGGTTGCGCGCGACGTTGTTGGTGGAAATGGCGGAGATGCTGGAAAAACGCAGTCGCGGTCGCGACATGGTTCCTGCGCTGCTTCTGGCGCAATCGGTGCAACCGCGTGACGACACCGGGGCGGCGCTGGATGCGGCAATCGCGAAATACGGTTTCCGGATCACGGAGCATGACGTGCAGGCCGACAGCGCCCGCCCCAGAATCTGTGCGCGGTTTTCAGATGATCTGGCCGCGACCGGGGTGGACTTTGAGCAATTCGTCCAGATGGATCAGCCCGGCCTGACCGTTGAAAAAGCGGGCGATCAACTGCTTTGCGTCGAGGGTGTCACCCATGGAGAGCGTCACACCCTGACCTTCCGCGCCGGAATTCCCGCTGCCGATGGCCAAAAGACCGTGAAACCGGTGACGATCACGGCTTATGTTCGCGACCGCTCGCCCCAGGTCCGCTTTCCCGGACGCGCCTATGTATTGCCCAAGGTGGGGGTGGCAGCGGCGATTCCGCTCGATTCAGTCAACGCCGCCAAGGTCGATCTGACACTGTACCGTGTCACGGATCGCAACATCCTGCGTGCAATCCAGGGTGATTATTTCGGTGAACCGATGTCCTACTGGCGCGAGGATGATTTCGCCAGCGGTGTCGGTGCGCAGATATGGAAAGGGGAGGCCGATCTTGCGGTGGAGGTTAACCGCGACATGACCACCCGCCTGCCGATGACAGAAGCGCTGGCCGAGCAAGGCGCGGGTATTTTTGCGCTTCGGGCGCAAATACCAGGTCAGGACGGCGGTGATTTCCCCCCCGCATGGCAGTGGTTCGTGGTGTCGGATTTTGGGATTACCTCGCTTTCCGGGATCGACGGCTTGCATGTCGTGGTGCGCAGCCTTGGGACCGCGGGGCCGAAACCGGGTGTTTCGGTGCAACTTCTCAGCCGCAGCAATGAGGTTTTGGCAACCGAACAGACCGATGCGGACGGTTTTGCCACCTTCCCGGCTGCCCTGACCCGTGGGGTGGGCGCACTTGCCCCCGCGATGCTGGTTGCGAAGGAGGCGGAAGATGATCTTGCCTTCCTGTCGCTGACCGATCCGGAATTTGACCTGTCGGATCGCGGCGTCGAAGGGCGCGAACCGGCGCCGCCGATCGACGTTTTCCTGTCTACGGACCGTGGCGCTTACCGCGCGGGTGAAACCGTCTATGCCACCGCGCTCACCCGTGACACCGAAGCTGCGGCAATCGAACGCCTGGCGCTGACCGCGATTGTAAAGCGTCCCGATGGTGTCGAATACAGCCGCGCTTTGGCCGAAGATATCGGCGCGGGCGGCCATGTCTTTGCCTTGCCGATTGCCGGTTCCGCCCCGCGCGGAACATGGCGGCTGGAACTGCGCGCCGATCTGGATGCCGCGCCGCTCGCATCGCAGAACTTCCTAGTTGAGGATTTCCTGCCAGAACGGATTGATTTCGCGCTTTCCTTGCCGGATGGCCCGATCCGGTTGGGCGATGCCCCCGAACTGTCGGTCGATGCGAAATATCTTTTCGGTGCGCCGGGTGCCGATCTTGCGATTGAGGGTGAGGTGATATTGCGCGCGGCAAAAGGGCTTGCGAAATTCACCGGCTATCAATTCGGGCTGGCGGATGACCCGTTCCGCGCCCGCATCGAAAGTTTCAGCGGCTCGACGACCGATGCCGAAGGCAAGGCCAGCTTTCCCGTCGCGATGAGCGAAGTGGACGATCCGGCCCGCCCGCTGGAAATGGTCGTGGTCACACGGATTTCGGAAGGGTCCGGACGTCCAGTGGAGCGGCGGTTGACCCGTGCCTTGCAGCCTGCGGCGGCAATGATCGGGGTGAAGCCGGGATTTGACGGCGTTGTCAGCGAAGGCTCTGACGCGGCGTTTTCCATCGTCGCGGTCGGGCCGGACGAATCCGCTGTGCCGATGTCGGTAAAGTGGGAACTGAACCGGATCGAGACGCAATATCAGTGGTATCAGGAATACGGAAACTGGAACTGGGAACCGGTGACCCGGCGCGAACGTGTGGCTGATGGGAAGGTGGAGCTTGGCACCGACCCGACGCAGCTATCTGCCCCGGTCGAATGGGGCGAGTATGAGCTTCGCGTCGAGCAGGTCGAAGGTGGCGTAGCGGCAACGGCGGTGCAATTCTATGCCGGGTGGTACGCACCTGCCGATGTCACCAGCACGCCGGACACGCTGGAACTGTCGCTGGACAAACCGGCCTATCGCCCCGGCGATGTCGCGCAACTGCGCATCGTGCCGCGCGCTGCGGGAACCGCCTTGGTGTCGGTGCTGTCGAACCGTCTGGTCTCGATGAAAATGGTTGAGGTGAAGGAAGGCGAAAACCTGATTCCGCTGGAGGTGACAGCGGATTGGGGTGCGGGCGTCTATGTCACCGCATCGGTCCTGCGTCCAATGGATGTGGCCGCAGGGCGCAACCCGGCGCGGGCAATGGGCCTTGCCCATGCCAGCATCGACCCCGGAGATAAGGCGCTGAAAGCCACGGTCGAAGTGGCGGATGAGGTGGCCCCGCGCGGCCCGCTGGATGTTGCGATCAAGGTGGACGGCGTGGTGGCTGGTGAAACGGCGTATGTCACCGTCGCCGCTGTGGATGTCGGAATTCTCAACCTCACCGCGTTCAAGGCTCCGGACCCGCAAGGGTACTATTTTGGCCAGCGCAAGCTCGGTGTCGGAATCCGGGATGTTTACGGACGCTTGATTGACGGCTTGAACGGGGCCGAAGGCACGGTTCGTTCCGGCGGTGACAGTGCCGCACAAGCGCGGCTGGAGGCGCCGCCTCCGACCGAAGAACTGGTGGCCTATTTCACCGGCCCCGTGACGGTGGGTGCCGATGGCTATGCCCGCGCCTCGTTCGATTTGCCGTCCTTCAACGGCACCGTTCGGGTGATGGCGATTGCATGGTCCAAACGCGGTGTCGGTCAGGCACAAGCGGACGTGCTGGTGCGCGATCCGGTGGTGGTGACAGCCTCGCTGCCGCGCTTCATGGCACCGGGCGACCAAAGCCGGCTGCTGTTGGAAGTGGTCCATGCCAAGGGGCCAGCGGGCCGGATGGGCCTTGATGTCTCTGCCGATGGGATGACATTGGGGGAGGTGCCTTCGGGATTTGATCTGGCAGAACACGGCAAGGCAACTCTGGCAGTGCCGATCACCGCCACAACGGAAGGGTTGCACAGCATCACGGTCAATCTGACCACGCCGGATGGCAAGGTGTTGACCAAGGTGCTGACCTTGCCCGTGCAGCGCGGCGATCCGGAGGTGGCGCGTCTGACGCGGCTGGAACTCGCTGTGGGCAAGACGTTCACGCTGGATCAAGCGGTGTTTGACGGGTTCGCACCGGGGTCCGGCCTTGCGACGATGGCGGTTGGCCCGATTGCGCGTCTGGATGCGCCGGGCCTGCTGGCGGCACTCGATCGTTATCCCTACGGCTGCACGGAACAGATCACCTCACGCGCGCTGCCGCTGATCTACTTCGATCAGGTCGCGCAGGCGATGCAGTTGAAAGGCGCGGACAACCTGCAAAAGCGCATCAGCCAAGCGGTTTCGGCGGTGCTTCTGAACCAGAACTCCGAAGGTGGTTTCGGGCTTTGGGGACCGGATCGCAGCGACGCATGGCTTGATGCTTATGTCACCGATTTCCTGAGCCGGGCGCGTGCGCAAGGCTATGCGGTGCCGGATATTGCGTTCCGCTCGGCCTTGGACAATCTGCGCAACCGGGTGAACTATGCCTCCGATTTTGACAAGGGCGGTGAAGCGCTGGCCTATGCGCTGATGGTTCTGGCGCGCGAAGGCGCGGCGGCGATTGGTGACTTGCGCTATTACGCCGATGTGAAAGGTGATGATTTTGCGACCCCGATCGCACAGGCGCAACTGGGCGCGGCTTTGGCAAGCTATGGCGACCAGCGGCGGGCGGATGCGATGTTCACCCGTGCCGCAAACCGCATCAAGCCACTGAAATTCCTGAATGAGCAGCAGATCTATCGCGAAGATTACGGCACCAATCGCCGTGATGCCGCAGCGGTACTGACGCTGGCGCTCGAATCCGGATCGAATGCGGTGGATCAGGACGCTTTGGCAGTTGCCCTGCGACCGGACGGAAGCCGACTTTCGACGCAAGAAGCGACCTGGACCCTGCTGGCCGCGAACGCGCTGATCGACCGCCCCGGTGCGGATGGCATCACCATGAACGGTGCGCCGGTCGATGGGCCGCTGGTGCGGGTGTTGAAAGCGGGCGATGCGTCGGCGGTGGAGGTTGCCAATGGTTCGGCCAAGCCTGTGACCCTGACCCTGACAGCTTACGGCGTGCCAGACGTTCCCGGCCCTGCGACCGGTAACGGCTATGCGATCACCCGCAGCTATTACTCGACCGATGGTGCGCGGGTGAAACTGTCCGATGGTGTCAAGGCCGGGGAACGCTTCGTCGTCGTGCTGGAGGTGGTGCCCTTCGGTGGCGCCGAGGCGCGGCTGATCGTGACCGACCCTCTGCCCGCCGGGTTCGAAATTGATAACCCCAATTTGTTGAGCGGTGGAAGTGTTGGCGGCTATGATTGGCTCGACGCAGTGAACGATGTCGAACACAGCGAGTTCCGGCAGGATCGCTTCATCTCTGCTGTCGATTGGTCGGGTGGTAACAAATTCCGGCTCGCCTATGTTGTGCGCGCTGTATCGCCGGGCACGTTCCACCATCCTGCGGCTTCGGTGGAGGATATGTACCGGCCCGATTACCGCGCGCAATCGGATGCGGGTGAGGTTGTGATTTCGCAGTGATGCGTGGCACCCGGCCCCTTGTTGCATTGGCCTTTGCCCTTTGGGCAATGGCCGTTGCGCATGATCGGTTGGATGCTTGGGTTGACGCGACGGTGCTGCCCGATCTGCGGGTCGAAACCTCGGTGGAGGTGTTGGCGCGCGATGGACAATTGCTACGCGCCTACACGGTGGCGGATGGCCGCTGGCGCATGGCGGAGGGGCAAGTTGATCCCGGCTTCACCGCGATGCTTGTCGCCTATGAAGACAAGCGGTTTTATCAGCATAATGGCGTCGACCTTCGGGCCGCCTTGCGCGCGGTTGGTCAGGCGGTCTGGCATGGCCGGATTATCTCGGGAGGGTCC
>NZ_JAKDLJ010000540.1 GCF_030452865.1 Pseudorhodobacter sp. | reverse complement strand
ACCCAAATTCTGGAAGGAATGATTGTCCAATGAAATCAATATATTACATAACCTTTATTATAGGTGAAATTCTGAATCCACCCCCACCTGAAAACATACTGCTGCACAACAATGCCGCACGCGCAATTTCTGGGCTTTCAATGCGTTGATCGGCAGGTCGCCGCATAATCATTTGGCAACAACCCACACCAAAACCGGTCCAGCGCCCGCTCTGCTTGTTGAGGATTGGGGTATCCCTGGATCAATGCCAATCCGATCACGCGGCAAGCTTGTGTCCCACCGAGAAAGTTAAGGCCAATTCCATAGCGCAAAAATTCATTGTAGCCCGGCGACATTGCGAGTTCAGCATCCTTCAAAGCCTCTGCGATCCGCACCAGATTCCAGAATACCTCACGTTGGTCTTCAAATTGAAACCACAGGCTACTCTGGTCAAACGACCTCTGGGGCTGACGACATTCCTCAATTTCCACTGCAGCCACCCCTTTTACCAAGGCCGCTGTCCGCAGCGTTGAGCGGGATCGAGAGCACAAGAAAACCACCCACGATCATCGCACCTCACATGAGAACGCCAAGAACTTCCCGTCCTTGTTAGACACGATTGATCCAAGAGGTGTCGGTACATAGCCATAGCTGCGCGCCATCCGCATAAAGGCGGGACCGCCTAGAAACAGACATTGCTTGCCACCCTGTTGCTGAATGAAATCATTGGACGCATCCAAAATAAGGCGTGCCGTGCTGGGGGAACGGTCGACAGACAGAAGACGGGTCAACTCCCATGAGCAAGCGTCGGTTGGCGGTGTGCGCCAACAAAGACTCGGCGGAAGGTCGATTGCGCCGCGTGTGGCATCACGGATCATATAACTGTACCGAACATCGCCAGACCCAATTTCAGTGTCGCACCGCAACAAACGCGCGCCACCCAGAACCTGATCTCCGTCATGGGCGATGACATAAGTTGCCAGCCCGCAAACATCGTACTGCTCAAACTCCAAACCATCATGGGCATGAAGCTGCCAATCCATTTCCTTGATGAACACGTCGCGCCGCAATTCTAGAAAGCGATGGGCCAGATCCCACCGCGTTGACGGGCCTCGCATTGATACTATGGAAATGTCGGTCATATTCGCTCACCACACTTTGATTTGTGTTGAGTCCAAATTGCACATAAAGCGGATAAATCCTACCCACTTACCAAAATTGGTAATGTTGAAAACTCGCAGCAGTGGAGGGAATATGATGCTGGAGCACCTTGTCCCAGGTTTCCAAGAGGTCAACGAAAGTATCCTGACTATCGCACCGTCAGGTTATATCCTGATGCTCAACGTGCGCTATTTAACGCCCGAATTTTATCATACCACTTATGACCCGGAATGGGTCGAACAGTATAAGCTCCGGCGCTATACTTTTTTCGACCCTATTTTGCTTTGGAGTACCGTGAATACCGGTGCCCGAAGGTGGAGCGAGATCAATCTGTTGGGCATGAAGGCGACATCGACACGTGTGATGGAGCAGGCCAAAAGCTACGGACTCACTTACGGCGCCATCTTTGTTGAGCGAAACACTGCGAGCGAAGGGGAGCGCTGCATCTTGTCGGCGGGCCGTGCAGATCGCGAGTTTTATGATGCTGAAGTGATAGAACTTGGTGCGGCATTCCAGTATTTGATTTCTGCGGTTGGCAAACACGCGGGCATTAGTGCAAGCGAGAGAAGTGCGCTGCAAGGGCTTGCCGAAGGTCTCAATCAAGATGAAATTGCCCTCCGCGACGGCGTCACGCGTGATGCCGTGAAAAAACGCATAGAACGAGCCCGGCGGACTTTGGGTGCCGCGAACACCACGCAAGCAGTTGCAATTGCCGTGATGAAAGGGTTGGTGACGCTGAATGATGTGCCAGCCTATGGGTTTGCATCGCAAT
>NZ_JAKDLJ010000539.1 GCF_030452865.1 Pseudorhodobacter sp. | reverse complement strand
CGGCAGCAGGCTCCAACCGCGATGTGCGTTTCATCAATGCCGAACGCCCCAATGGCAAGGTGATCGTTTATCGCAATGAGGATACCGGCTGGGGCTGGCCGCCTTATTTCAAGCTCGACAGCTCCAACTTGCAGGCCGAAGCGCAGGCGTTGATTTCGGGCAAGGAGAAACCGGTTTGGGTATCCGTCACCCATTACGGCTGGCGCAACGAGTTTTTCACGATCTACCCGAATGCGGTTGCAGTGAAGCAAGTGGCGGGGCCGGATGTCAGCATTTTCCCCTGGTTCAATGTGATTTTCCTTGTCGTTGTGCTGGGCATCCTGCTGTTGTTGTGGCGGATGTGGGCGCAATTTCGGGAACGCACGATTGACCCGACGCTGGAAAGCATCGGCGACCGGTTTGATGAGGTGGACGCCAAAGCCGACAGCTTGTGGGCGCGGTTCAGGGCGTGGATTGCGACCTGGACCGGCAAGCCGCGTCGCTGAGCGGGGCATCTAGCTGACCCCTATTGTCGGATGGGATGCTTGGCGATAGCCTGCCGGGCAATCGGCGCGATTGGGTTTTTGGTGCGTGTTGCGGAGTGTGGGGCAGGGTATGGATGATATATTCGGAATTCTGACCCTTGTCGCGCTGGCGGCTGTGGCGTTGCTCGTTGCAGTTCCTTTCCTGCTGTTTTCGCATCTCGGGCTGAAAGCCAAGATGCGCGATCTGGAACAGATTGTCCTTCGCAACCGGGCCGATCTGGCGCGGTTGCTGGACGGGTCGGCAACGGATGGCCTACCCCATGCAACCGGCGTGGTGGCGCACACCGTCGCGGCGCAGGATACACAGAGGCGGTCACCGCATTTGCCGGATCGGCAAGACGATCATTCGCCTGCGGAAGCCGTCGCGCAGGTCGCGCTGCCCTCTGCCGAAAGTTCGGCGGAGCCGCCGAAGGCTTTTGTTTTCAAGCCGGACCTGATCGACAGGTTGACCCGATGGCTGCGTGAAAACTGGGTGCTGGCGATTGCGGCTGCGTCCCTTGTGATGGCGGGCGTTTTCATGGTGCAATACGGGGTGGAGCATGGCTTGCTGACGCCGTTCTGGCGCGTCATGGGGGCTTCGGGCTTTGGCGCGGCGCTGATTGGTGCAGGGGAATATATCCGTCGTCGGGCGAGCGATGACGAAGGAGCAACGAAATATCTACCCTCCACCCTGTCCGGCGCGGGTATTGTTGTGCTTTATGCTGCGGTCTTTTCGGCGGCTGCACTTTACGGTCTGATCGGGGCGACGGCGTTGCTCATTGGGCTGATGGCTGTTTCTGCCTTGGCGCTGGTCCTGGGCTGGTTCCACGGGCCGTTCCTTGCGGCCATCGGCATAATAGGCGCCTGTGTCGCACCATTCCTGACCGGCGGCAGTTCTGACAGCGCATGGGCGATGCAATACGGTTTCGCGATGATCGCCATCGTCGCGCTGGGCATCGACACCGTGAAACGCTGGGCATGGATTTCGGTGCTGGGGCTGGTTGCGCCTATCGCCGCAACATGGCTTTTGTACCTGATCACCAGTGCAGATTTGCATTTCCTTACCGCCGGCCTGATCATCACCCTTGCGGCCTTTATCATCCCGGAACGCAATTTGACGCCGCATCACGCCGGCGCGGCGGTTCTGGACATGCTGCTGAGCAAAGGCAGATACCGGCCGGAGTTTCCGACCCGGCTCAGCTTTGGTGCCACACTTGCTACGACGGTCGCGGCGGTTTGCATCGTGGTGGATGCCAACAGCGCGGGTGTAATCTGGCTCTCGTTTGTTACGCTGATTTTCCTGCTGGTCGCGACAGTCGTGTGGGCGCGGCAAGCCACCGCCCTTTATGACCACGCGCTGATTCCCGGTGTCGGCTTTCTTGTCGCCATTGCGCTGGAGGGGTTGGGCTAT
>NZ_JAKDLJ010000116.1 GCF_030452865.1 Pseudorhodobacter sp. | reverse complement strand
CGTGATGCGTCACCACGATCAGCGCGAACCCGCCATGATTGCGAAACGCCGCAACCGTGTGATGCAGCACCGGCTTGCCTCCCAGCATTTGCCATTGCTTGGGCACATCGCCCCCGGCGCGGTTGCCACGCCCTGCGGCGGTAATGATGACGGCGCTGGTCATGGTGTTTTCCTGTGGGTCCTGGGCCTTTGCCTCGTTCTAGGCGATGCCTTCGGGAAGGGCAATTGGCGCATAGCGTCGGAAATCTGCCTGAATTTCAGGCAACGCCGGTTTTTCGCGCATTTTTCGCCGGTGAAGATTTGTGTTTCCGTCAAAGCAGGGCTAATTGAGCGCAACACCCATCCATGAAAGCGCTGCACCTTGCACCTTGGCCCCTTGACCATTGATCCGCCCGTGTTGCTGGCCCCGCTTGCCGGAATCACCGATCTGCCGTTTCGGCGGCTGGTGGCCGGTTTCGGTGCGGGTCTGGTGGTGTCGGAAATGGTGGCAAGCCAGGAGGTGGTGCAGGCGCGGCCTTTGGCCCGTGCTCGGGCGGAGCTGGGCTTTGATCAGCAGGCGACCTCGGTGCAGCTTGCCGGGCGGGAGGCGTATTGGATGGCCGAAGCCGCGCGCTATGTCGAAGGCATGGGCGCGCAGGTGATTGATATCAACATGGGCTGCCCGGCGAAGAAGGTGACGACGGGCTACTCCGGTTCGGCCCTTATGAAAGACCCTGACCATGCGCTGTCGCTGATTGAGGCGGTGGTGAAGGCGGTCAAGGTGCCGGTCACGCTGAAAACCCGGCTTGGCTGGGATGATGACATGCGCAACGCGCCGGAGATTGCTCGGCGGGCGGAAAGTGCAGGGGTTGCAATGATCACCATTCACGGGCGCACCCGTTGCCAGTTCTACAAAGGCGCTGCGGATTGGGGCGCAATCCGCGCCGTGAAAGACGCGGTGCGGGTGCCGGTAGTGGCAAATGGCGACATTATCGGCCCGGCAGAAGCACGCGCAGCACTTGCCGCATCGGGTGCGGATGGGGTGATGGTCGGGCGTGGCGCGCAGGGGCGGCCTTGGCTGCTGGCAGTGATTGCGGCGGACCTTTTTGGGCAAGCTGCACCCGCCATTCCACAAGGGGCCGCCTTGGGGGATATGGTGGTGGCACATTATCAGGCGATGCTTGGCTTTTACGGCACCGAACTTGGCGTAAAGGTCGCGCGCAAACATCTGGGCTGGTATCTGGAAACCGCCGGACTGGAAGCCGCGCGCCGCCATATCATGACCGAAACCGCGCCCGCCCGCGTGATCGCTGCGCTGCACGCCGCATTTGCCGATGCCGGGCAGGTTGCCGCATGATGGGTGACGCCGCTCTCTGGGCCTCGCTGCCTATTCCGGCGCTGTTGGTCGATGCCTTGGGGCAGGTCGTGGATGTGAACCCCGCTGCGGAACTGTTCCTGAACCTGTCGCGGCGCAGCCTGAAAGGCGCGCCATTGCTGGACCGCTTGCATATCGACGCCCCGATGGAGGAGGCAATGGCGCGGGTACTTGCACATCATTCGGCACTGGTTATCAACGAGGCAGAGATCACCACGGGAGCGCGTCCCCCGGTGCCATGCCGCTTGCAGCTTGCGCCGATGCAGGACGGCTCCGATCTGCAACTGTTGCTGATCACCCCGCGAGAGATTGCGGACCGCCTTGGCCGGGCCGCCTCCGCCAAAACGGCAGCCAAATCGGTGATCGGCATGGCGGAAATGCTGGCGCATGAGATCAAGAACCCGCTGGCGGGTATTTCGGGTGCGGCGCAGCTTCTGGCGATGAACCTTTCGGCCGAGGATCGCGAGCTTTCTGATCTGATCGTGGAGGAAACCCGCCGGATCGTTGCCCTGCTCGATCAGGTCGGCCAGTTCGGCAACCTGCGCCCCCCCGAACGCCGGGCGGTGAACGTCCATGATGCGCTGGATCGTGCCCGCCGCTCCGCTCAGGTCGGCTTTGCCCGCGATATGGCGATCGTGGAGGATTACGACCCTTCCTTGCCCGATTGCTTTGCAGACCCCGACCAGTTGATGCAGGTTTTCCTGAACCTTATCAGGAATGCTGCCGAAGCCTCTGGCCCCAATGGCGGGACCATCCGATTGCGGAGCTATTATGACCTGTCGCTGCGCCTGCGCGGGGTCACCGGGCCGGGCAACCCCTTGGCCTTGCAGGTGGAAGTGATTGACGACGGGCCCGGATTGCCCACGGATATCGCGTCGAGCGTATTCGATCCCTTTGTCTCCGGCCGCGAAAATGGCAGCGGGCTGGGCCTCGCGCTGGTTTCAAAAATCATTCTGGACCATGACGGCTGGGTCGCGGTGGAATCGGTGCCGGGGCGCACGGTGTTCCGGGTATCGCTCCCCATCGCCCCCATTCCGAAAGCAGGAGGTTAAGCCATGGATGGCACAGTGCTTGTTGCCGATGACGATCGCACGATCCGCACGGTTCTGACGCAGGCGCTGACGCGGGCGGGCTGCAAGGTGCATGCCACCGCCAGCCTTGTGACCTTGATGCGCTGGGTGGAGGAGGGCAAAGGCGATCTGGTGATTTCAGACGTGATGATGCCTGATGGCAACGGCTTGCAGGCGCTGCCAGAGATTGCGCGTCTGCGCCCCGGTCTGCCGGTCATCGTGATTTCAGCGCAAAATACCATCATGACCGCGATCAAGGCAGAGGAGGCGGAGGCGTTCGACTATTTGCCCAAACCCTTCGATCTGCCTGACCTGATGAAACGCTGCGCCCGCGCGTTGGACCGCAAGCGTCGCCTCGCCCCGCGCGCGTCACCAGCGCCGCGTGAGCTTGCGGATGATTTGCCGCTGGTCGGGCGCACAGCAGAGATGCAGGGGCTTTACCGTCTGGTCGCGCGGGTGATGAATACCGACCTACCGGTATTGATCACCGGCGATTCCGGCACCGGAAAATCACTGCTCGCGCGCGCGATACACGATTTTTCCGACCGCCGAGGCTTGCCATTCGTCGTGGTGCATGCCGCTGATCTTGCGGGCGTCGATGCGTTGGCTGCGGTTTTGCCGCGCGCGCGCGGCGGCAGTCTGGTCTTTGACGAGATCGCGGATTTCGATGCTGACACACAGGCCCGGATTGCGCGGATGCTCGATATGTTCGGTGATAACGCGCCACGGGTAATGGCGATTTCGCAAAGTGACCTGGCAACAGCGATGGAGGCGGGCGATTTTCGCCGCGATCTGTTCTATCGTTTGGGCGGCGTGACAATCGCGGTTCCGTCATTGTGCGCGCGGGTGGAGGATATCGACCTCTTGGCGGAACACTTTCTGGCGCGAGGGGAGCGGGACACCGGCGCGATTCGCAGGTTGTCGCCACCGGCACGCGCACTGCTGCGCAGTTACAGTTGGCCCGGCAATGTGCGCCAGTTGGAAAACGCGATGCGTCGATTGCTTGTAACCTCCGCCGAACCAGAGATCAGCCGGGCCGAAGTCGAAGCGATGCTGATCCACCAGCCGGAGAGGGAGGCTTTGCGCGCGGGCGCGGACGGTGAGAAGCTCTCCGCCTCGGTCGCGCGACATTTGCGTCGCTATTTTGACCTGCACGGTGGCGAATTACCGCCGAACGGGGTTTACAGCCGGATTTTGCGCGAATTTGAAGCCCCTTTGATCGAAATCGCGCTTGATGCAACCTCTGGAAATCAGGCTAAATGTGCCGATCTTCTCGGGATCAACCGCAATACGTTGCGTAAGAAGATCACAGATCTGGAAATTCGCGTGACACGGCGGCGCAAGTTGATGTAAAAGCGCCACAGTAGGCGTGGCTTTCGGGTGAATCCGGTGATGCGCGCCGAAAGGGGCGGATCATTGGGTGGTCTGCCGACACCGCGGGGATTGATCGGTTGGCGGCTGCGATGCGAAGCAACACCTGGGAACGGCTTTCGCGTCTGCGTCGTCAACGCCGGGTCCAGACCATAATGACCTTCACGCTGGTCATTCTTGGGCCGGTCCTGACACTCGCGACTTTCATGGCGCTGGGGCCGTTTGACCAAGGTGCGACCTCGCTTTTCCTGCGGCTGATCCTGCTTGCCGATCTGGTCTATGTTTTGGTTGTGGCGGCGTTGGTGATGGCGCGGGTGTCGCGGATGATTTCGGACCGGCGCAGCCAATCCGCAGGGTCGCGGCTGCATTTGCGCCTGTCAGGGATTTTCGCTTTGTTGGCTTTGACCCCGACCGTTTTGGTCGCGGTGTTTGCGGTGGTCACTTTCAACGTGGCGCTGGAGGGGTGGTTTTCCCAACGGGTGCGCGATGTGGTCGGCAATTCTCTGGCCGCAGCGCAGGCTTATGATGGCGAGCATCGCCGCGATCTGACCGAAGATGCGGCGAGCCTTGCCGCATATCTGAACGTGACCAAACAAAGCCGCTTCTTTCTGGCCGATGATGAGTTGCGCCCGATCCTGACCCAAGGCCAGACCCAGATTCAACGCGGGCTGAAGGAAGCCTATCTGGTTGACGGTTCCGGCGCGTTGAAAACACGGGGGGAGCGGTCCTATCTGTTTGATTTTGAACCACTCACCGAAGCGGAGCTTGCCCGCGCCAAGGCAGGGGAAACCGTGCTGATCGAGGATTGGCCCGACAACGAGTTGCGCGCGCTGGTCTATCTGACCGCCTACGTCGACCGCTATTTGTACGTTTCACGCAAGGTCGATGGCAATATCCTGAGCCTGCTGGACGAAACCCGCGAAACGGTGACGCTGTATCAGCAGTTGGAACAGGAACGCGGACGATTGCTGTTTGAATTCGGGCTGCTTTACCTCGGCTTCGCGGTGATCCTTATTTTGGCGGCGATCTGGTTGGGCCTTTGGCTGGCGGAACGTCTGGCGCGCCCGGTCGGACGGCTTGCCGGGGCGGCGCAGAAAGTTGGCAGCGGCGATCTGGACGTGCAGATTCCCGAGGAAGACGGCGATGATGAGATTGCGATGGTCGGCCGGTTGTTCAACCAGATGACCCGCCAGTTGAAGGGCCAGCGCGAGGCGCTGATAGAAAGCAACGTCGAGACCGAAGGCCGGCGGCGCTTGTTCGATTCAGTTCTGTCGTCGGTTTCAGCGGGGGTGATCGGTCTGGATGCCGAAGGGCAGGTTGATTTCGTCAACCGCGCTGCCGAACGGTTGCTGGAATTGAAGGCGCGGATGGACGGGCAAGAGCTTTCCTTGGCTGTTCCGGAATTTGATAAATTGTTCAACCGGTTGCGCGATGGTCATGGTGCCTCGGTGCAGGAGGAAGTGCGCCTGACCCGCAAGGGGCGGATGGAAAGCCTGTTGGTGCGGATGAGCGAACGCCGCTCCGATACCGGAGTGTTGGAGGGGTTTGTGGTGTCCTTTGATGACGTGACTGACCTCGTATCGGCGCAGCGGATGGCCGCTTGGGGTGATGTCGCCCGCCGCATCGCGCATGAAATCAAGAACCCGCTGACGCCCATCCAGCTTTCCGCCGAACGGATCAAGCGCAAGTTTCGCCCCTTGGTTGGTGACAAGGCCGATGATCTGGACCAGTACGCCGATGTTATCGTAAGGCAAACCAACGACTTGCGCCGCATTGTTGATGAGTTTTCCAAATTTGCCCGCATGCCGGAGCCGATGAGGCGAGAGGAAGATTTGGCCAAAATCCTGCGCGATGCGGTGGTGCTGCAAGAGGCGGGACAACCCAGTGTCCATTTTGTTACGGACATTCCGGCGGGTCCGGTCCTGATGGATTTGGATTCGACGATGATTTCGCAGGCTTTGACGAATTTGGTGAAGAACGGCGGGGAAGCCATTGATAGTTATATTGAAACTGGCGCTGGTGACGGATTTTCACCGCAGATCCGGATATCGCTGACGGCGCAACCGGAACAGGTTGTCATCCGCATCGCCGACAATGGCATCGGCCTGCCGCCAGATCGGGCGCGGCTGTTTGAGCCTTATGTTACCACGCGCGAAAAGGGCACCGGGCTTGGCCTGCCCATCGTGAAGAAGATCATCGAGGAGCATGGCGGCACGCTTTCGCTTCTGGATGCCGAGATTTTTGACGGAAACACCCATGCCGGGGCGATGGCTGAGATCATCCTGCCACGGCTGAAGGCACGCAACAACGGTCGCAAGGCCGAGGGGGAAAAATGAGCAGTATCCTGATCGTAGACGATGAACGTGATATCCGCGAATTGATTGGAGATATTCTGGAGGACGAAGGCTATACCGTGCGTTTGGCAGGTAGTTCCGATGAATGTATGGCACAGATCGCGGCGGAGGCTCCCGCGCTGATGATCCTCGATATCTGGCTCAAGGACAGCCAGATGGACGGGATCGACATTCTGAAAACCGTGAAACGCGACAATCCGGATGTGCCTGTGGTCATCATTTCCGGTCACGGCAACATTGAGATTGCCGTCGCAGCGATCAAGCAAGGCGCTTATGATTTCATCGAAAAGCCGTTCAACATTGACCAGTTGATGGTCGTTGTCAGCCGCGCGATGGAAACCAGTCGCCTGCGTCGCGAAAACACCGATCTGCGGCGACGTGATGTAACCGCATCGGATATGATTGGTTCAAGTACGGCGTTCAAGACCTTGAAATCACAGCTTGAAAAAGTAATGAAGTCCAACGGTCGCGTGATGCTGTCCGGCCCTGCCGGGGCAGGCAAGGAACTGGCGGCGCGCTTTATCCACGCCAATTCCAACCGTGCCTCCGCGCCTTTTGTCACCGTGACCTCGGCCACGATCGAACCTGATCGCATGGAAGAAGTGCTCTTTGGCCGAGAATCGTCGGAACGCGGGGTGGAGCAAGGGCTGCTGGAGCAGGCGCATGGCGGCGTGATCTATTTCGACGAGGTGGCCGAAATGCCGCTTGGCACCCAGACCAAGATCCTGAGGGTGCTGGTGGATCAGCAATTCACGAGGTCCGGCGGCGTTGACAAGGTGCGCGTTGATTTGCGCGTCATCTCCTCCACCACCCGCGATTTGCGTGCCGAAATTGCCGGGGGCCGCTTCCGGCAGGAACTTTATGACCGGCTGAACGTAGTGCCGATCCCGGTGCCGAGCCTTGAGGATCGGCGCGAGGATATTCCGGAACTGACCAGCTATTTCATTGATATGTTCCACCGCACCCAAGGTCTGCCCGCCCGCACCCTGACCAATGAAGCCGAAGCGATGCTGCAAACCATGCAATGGCCCGGCAACGTGCGCCAGTTGCGCAACGTGATTGAACGGGTATTGATCCTTGGCGACGCGGCGGGGCCGGTCGATGTCAAGGAACTGCCGGGGCAGGAACCGACAGGACGTGAGGATGGCCGCCTTGTCCTTGGTGGCGCTTTGGCGACATTGCCCTTGCGCGAGGCGCGCGAGTTGTTCGAGAAGGAGTATTTGCTGACCCAGATCAACCGCTTCGGCGGCAATATCAGCCGCACTGCGAGTTTTGTCGGCATGGAGCGTTCGGCCCTGCATCGCAAGCTGAAATCTTTGGGCGTGGTGACGACCAACAAATCCGGCGCGCGCATGGCACGGTTGGAGGATGACGAGGAAGATGACGGCTAGACCCCGCCCTCGCTTCAGATTGACCATGGCGGCGGCATCTGCCAATGAAGGTGCCGGACAACCGCGACCACGGAGAGACAGGCCATGAAAGTTATCATCTGCGGCGCGGGGCAGGTGGGGTGGCAGATCGCGCGCCACCTGTCCGGTGAAAACAACGATGTAACGGTGGTGGATTTCAACGCCGATCTGGTGCGCCGCGCCACGGATACACTGGATGTGCAAGGCATTGTCGGCTTTGCCAGCTATCCGGACGTGCTGGAACAGGCCGGCGCGCGCGATGCCGATATGATCATCGCCGCGACCCATTCGGATGAGGTGAACATGGTCACCTGCCAAATCGCCCATTCGATCTTTTCGATCCCGCGCAAGATCGCGCGTTTGCGGTCGCAAAGCTATCTCGATGCAATTTATGCCGATCTTTATCGCCGCGACCACATGCCGATTGATGTGGTGATCAGCCCGGAGAAAGAGGTGGCTGAGGCCGCGCTGCAACGCCTGGCCGCCCCCGCGACCTTTGATACCGAAAGTTTCATGGGCGGCAAGGCGCAGCTTTTGGGCATCGTGCTGGATGCGGAATGTCCGGTGCTGAACACGCCGTTGCGGCAATTGACCGAACTGTTTTCCACCCTGCGCGCCATTGTCGTCGGCGTGCGCCGGGATGAGCGGTTGTTCGCGCCCGATCCCGGCGACCAGTTGTTCGAGGGCGACCGGATCTATGTGTTTTCCCACACCGAAGACCTCAACCGCACGTTGGAGATTTTTGGCAAGACCACGCGCAAGCAGGAACGGGTGGTGATCGTCGGTGGTGGCAATGTCGGCCTTGGCGTCGCTCGCGCGCTGGAGGCGCGGACCGAACGGCTGCGCGCCAAGATGATCGAGAAGAACCGCACCAAGGCCGAACGCGCCGCCGACAGCCTGGAACGGACCATCGTGCTGAATGGTGACGGGATGGATATGGATATCCTGATGGAGGCCGGGATCGACCGCGCCGATGCGGTGCTGGCGGTGACCGATGACGACAAGACCAACCTTCTGGTTGCTGTGCGCGCGAAACAGGCAGGTTGCCCGATGACCATTGCGCTGGTCAATGATCCGACCCTTGTGCCGCTTATGGCTGCATTGGATATCGACGCTTTCATCAACCCGCGTGCCACGACCGTATCCTCCATCCTGCGCCATATCCGGCACGGACGGGTGCGGGCGATTTATTCATTGGGCGATGGTGAGGCGGAGGTGATCGAGGCGCAGGTTCTGTCAACCTCGCCACTGGCCGGGAAACTGCTCCGCGACATTGAATTCCCCGAAGGGGTGCTGGTCGGCGC
>NZ_JAKDLJ010000538.1 GCF_030452865.1 Pseudorhodobacter sp. | reverse complement strand
GCACGTCGAACCCGTCGGGGGTTGGGAACCCATCGGACAGCAGCGCCAGAACGCGGTCCGGCAGCAGTCGGTCGCGCACTCGTTCGACCCCCTGAAGCCGAATACGGTAAGTTCCCGCGGGCAGGGAGGGTTCATCCGTCAGGCGGATTTCGGGCAGGATCAGCCCGTAGCTGCTGGCAATATGCTTGCGCATATTTGCAATGCGGGTGTCGAGGCCCGTTGCAGGATCCAACACCATTGCGATCAGATCCAGCGCGAACTCGATGTGGATATCGTCAAAATCAAGAACATCACCAAGGCGCGCTTCGGATGCCAATCCGGCAGGTTCATCCGCTTCTTTCGTTGTTCGCGCTGCAGCGCCGGCAACCCAATACGCCGATGCGCCAAGAATCAAAGCCGCAAGAATGAACGGCAGGAATGGAAGGCCGGGAATCAGGGCAAAAAGTGCCATCAGAACCGCGACGGTTGCGAGAGCGCCAGGGTATCTGCCCAATTGGGCAAAGAACGAGACATCCGCCGCCCCCGTCGTGCCGCCGCGCGCCAAAAGCAGTGCGGCGGCGATTGAGATGATGACGGCGGGGATTTGGCTTACCAAACCGTCGCCGACGGTCAATATCGCATAGGTTTCAAAGGCTTGGCCAATAGGCATCCCGTGGACCAAAGTACCCATTACCAGCCCAATGACGATATTGAGCAAAGTGATGAGCAGACCAGCAACGGCATCGCCCTTCACGAATTTTGAGGCGCCATCGAGCGAACCAAAAAAGTTGGTTTCGGCCAGTTCAGTTTCGCGCCGGGCTTTCGCTTCGGCATGGTCAATGGCACCGGCGGACATATCGCTGTCGATCGCCAATTGTTTGCCGGGCATGCCATCAAGTGCAAACCGCGCCCCGACTTCGGCCATACGACCCGCGCCTTTCGTGATAACCATGAAGTTCACGATCAACAGAACACAGAAAATCACGACGCCCAAAAGCACCGATCCGCCCATGATGAAATTTGCAAAACCCTCGATCACATTTCCCGCCGCGGCGGTGCCGGTGTGACCTTGCCCGATAATCAGTTTTGTCGAGGATACGTTGAGCGACAGCCGCAACATGAGCGACGCCAACAAAACCGTTGGGAACGCCGAAAAATCGAGTGGCCGCTCTATGAACAACGTTACCGTGAACATCAGGATCGCCAAGGCGAATGAAAGCGCAAGACCGAGATCGAGCATCCAGGCGGGAACCGGCAACACCATCATCACGATCACGCCCATCAGCGCCAAGGCCATCAGGATCGTCGGCTGGAACATGGACCGCAGGGTGAGGCCGCTCATCGAACCGCTCCGATCAATGGCTGTCTGGGTTTCGTCCGTTGGAGCAGGGGGCCCTGAGCAGCGACAAGGCTGAAGCGCCGGGCAGCGCGCTCAGGCGCAATCTCAACCGCAGGGGAGGCAGTCCGCCGTACCGCGCGTTCGGCAAACATGGTTTCCAGCCGCTGGACATAAACCTCGGCGCGCGCGGCGTCACGGGAATGATAATGGCCGACGGCCTGGCGCCAATCACCCGTTTCGCGCATCAGGGTTTGCAGGAACTCTGCCGCATAGACAGCATTTAGTTCCGGGGTCAGCATCGCGGAAACGGAGGTGAAGCCTGCGGAATGCCAGTGGAAATTCACCTGAAAACAGCCAAGGTCAAAATTCCGAATGCCGTGCCGCAACAAATCTTCGGCAAATGCCAATGCCATCGCACTATCCGGGAACCAATGGCCCTGGCCTTGGGCTTGTACTGTCCATGGCCAGGCGGCTGGCTTAGAGCCTGCAGCTTCGCCGCGCCCGGTTTCGGCGAGGGTGATCGCTTGCAAAATCGCGACAGGTACACCGGTTTGATCGGCAGCAAAAATCGCCGCGCGGTCGCAAATACCAGTTTCGTCAGCCGAGGTGA
>NZ_JAKDLJ010000115.1 GCF_030452865.1 Pseudorhodobacter sp. | reverse complement strand
CCCAATTCGCGAAGGAACCGGAAAAGAAGCCGGTGCTCGACATGATGGAGGAGGTCATGTTGAACAGGGTTTCGCGGAACGCTGGCTCCCAATCCATCTCCGCATGGTAGATCTGCCAGACCGTCACAATCACAATCGCAGACCCCAGCCAGCGCAGATAGGCGCGCATCTGCACATCGCGCCACAAAGGGCCAGCATCGCCCCGCACAAGTTGCACATAGCGGATATACGGCATGGAGCCGAGGAGCATGAACAGCGTGCCGACATATTCCCCCGCGCCGGAATATTTCTGGAACGAATCGTCGGAAGGCGAAAACCCACCTGTGGCAATCGTTGCCGCACCATTCACGATCGCATCGAGGCTGGACATGCCGATCAGATCATAGCTGAGGATGCAGGCCAGCGTCAGCCAGATGTAGATCCACGCCAATTCCCGCGCGATGTCAGAGGCGCGCGGCAGCGCCTTGCCAAAGGTATCAAACCCTTCGGTCCGGAAAAACTGCATTCCACCCACCCGCATCAGGGGTAGAAAGATCATGGCGATAAAGGCAATGCCCAAACCGCCCAACCAGTTCAGCATTCCCCGCCACAGGTTCATCCCGACCGGAAGATAGTCCAACCCGCTGATGACCGTCGCCCCGGTCGTGGTGATGCCCGAAACCGCCTCGAAATAGGCATGGCTGAACCGAAGATGCGGCTCACCTAAATAGAACGGCAATGCCCCGAACAACGGTGTGATCACCCAGATACCTGTGGTCAGCAGATAGGCCTGCTTCACCGAGAGGTTGCCTTTGGTCGTGTTGCGGGTGCTGAGCACGACGCAAGCGCCAAAAAGTGCCGTGAAAATCGCGGCTTCCAGAATGCGTTGTCCGTTAGCGATGCCTGCACGCATGTCAATGATCGCAGGCGCCAGCATCAGGATGGCCAGCACGATCAGGATGCGCCCGATCACATAGGCAACAGGGCGTATGTCAATCATGATGCGCAAAGCGGTAAGCCTGCCGGTGTGAAACGTCAATTCCACATCGCAAAGCCGCAAGACAAACCCGGCGGATGTGACCTGTTAACCGATGTGAAACAATGTCGTGAACAGCCTGGGATCAAGACTTTCGGTGGCAAAGGTCTGGCCTTGCGTCAGGACGCTGACGGCATCATGGCTGTGCAGGCTTTCCTGATGGCTGGCAACGATACGGAAATCCCCGACCCGCGGATCGGCCTGCAACTGGGCACAAAAGCTGCGCGCCGCATCCTCCACAAAGATCGGATTGGCGGCGTTGAGTTCGGCGAACGCCTGCTCATCCTCACGCTTGACCATCACTTGCGTCTCGGTCGGCACCGCGGCACGGGCAAGGTCGATCATATCCTCGAACCACAGGCATTTCTCGCCCACATCTTCCACCGATATCCGCGCGACAGAGCGTTGGCTGTGCGGCGTTGCAAGCTGCTGGCGTGTGCGCCGCGCATGTTCCGAAAGTTCCAGCGAACAGGGGCAGGTGCTGGAATAGACGTAATCGAGATGCATGATCTTTTTGCGAACGCCGCCAACATCGACCAATTCAAGCGCAATATCGTAATACTGCCAGCCCGACAGGCCCGATCGTAGCGAATCAATCCGCATCGGAAACGAGAACCGCATCTGGATGCGCGCATCGAAACTGTCGAGGTCGCGCTTGTAATCCTCCAGCGCGTGCTCGATCACCTCAAAGCTGAAATCACGTTCGGCATGGGCATAGAATGACCGCATGATGCGGCTCATGTTGATGCCCTTTTTCTCCGCCTCCAGACTGACGGAACCTGTGACCGAAGTTTCCAACATCACCTCCCCCGCGCCGCGGGTGCGGTAACGGATCGGCAGCCTGAAATTGGAAATGCCCACATGCTGGATCAGGGTTTTCGCGCCGACGATCAGGCTGGAGGGGCCATTTTGCAGGTCCGGCAGGCTGGCCTTGTAGGCGGCATCCACTTTGAAATCCGCCGGGTAGTCCTTCGTCAACTCCGGATAGGCGATGCCCTTTAGCGCCGCCACCTCGGCCGCAGGCGCGTGCCGCTGCCATTGCCGCAGAACCGCCAGCGCCGCCTCCGCGTCTTCCCGGTTAGGGGTGGCATCGACTTCGGGCAGATGGACATTCATGCGTTCAGTTCCCAAGCGGTTATTCCTGGCTCATATGTAGGCGCGCCATGCCACAATACCACGTCTAAGCCAGAAAATCCCCGGCGCAAACGGCTCAAGCGACCGATTGCCTGTTCAAACCGCCGCAAGACCCGCTTGCAAATCGGCAATCAGGTCTTCGACATCCTCCAACCCGACCGAAAAGCGGATCAATCCCGGCGTGATCCCAAGCGCCGCCTTTTGCGCGGCAGGCAGGCGTTGATGCGTCGTCGTTACCGGATGGGTCACGATGGATTTGGCGTCGCCTAGATTGTTGGAAATCTTGATGATCTCCAACGCGTTCATAAAGCGGAACGCCGCATCCTTGCCACCCTTGATGTCAAACGCCAACATCGTGCCGCCCGACCCGATCTGCCGCGCCGCCAGATCGGCTTGCGGATGGCTATACAGCCCCGGATAGATCACCGAGGACAGTTTCGCATTGCCTTCCAACATCGCCGCGATCCGTGCCGCCGAATCCGCCATCGCGCGGCAGCGCAGGTCCATCGTCGCCATCCCGTTCAGCATGATCCAGGCGGTAAACGGGCTCATGGAGCCGCCGGTGTGCTTGACATAAGGCTCCACCACACCGCGAATGAACTCTTTGGTGCCACAGATGATGCCACCCAAGGCGCGGCCCTGCCCGTCAACATGCTTGGTGGTGGAATAGACCACCACATCGGCACCTTGCGCTACCGCTTTGGAGAAGATCGGCGTGGCGAACACGTTATCGACAACAACCGTCGCGCCAACCTCATGCGCAATCGCCGACACGGCTTCGATATCCACCAGTTCCAGCGTCGGGTTCGACATCGACTCGAAAAACACGGCCTTGGTCCCCGGCACACAGGCCGCTTCCCATTGGGCCAGATCAGTGCCGTCGACAAAGCTCACCTTGACGCCAAAGCGGGTCAGGATGTTTTCCAGAATATAAAGGCAGGAACCAAACAGCGCCTTGGAACTGACCACATGATCCCCTGATTTCAGCATGGAAATCAGCGCGCCCGAAACTGCCGCCATGCCGCTTGCGGTGGCGAAGGCATCCTCTGTGCCCTCGATCGCCGCCATGCGGTCTTCAAACATCCGCACCGTCGGGTTGCCATAGCGAGCATAGACGAATTCATCCGGCCCGGCCTTGATAAAGCGGGCCTCGGCCTGCTCGGCGCTGTCGTAGGCAAAACCCTGCGTCATGAAAATCGCTTCCGCCATCTCGCCATATTGGCTGCGGCGACTGCCCTCATGCACCAGTTGGGTGCGCGTTTTCCAATCCTTCGACATCATGCCCTCTGCTGTTCCCGACTGCTCGCGCAGCCCAAAGAAAAACCCCGGCAACCCAGAGGCGCCGGGGCGTACCCGAACCTCTTTAGCGGTTTTTTTAACGTGGCCCGCAATCCGGTAACAAAGCGCCACGCCCAAGCGATACGCCGATGTTTCCGAAACGTCAACCAAGGCGCGGGTGTAGCGATTCAATTCACACTCCCCCCCCGACAAGCAAAGAAAAGCAACGCCTTTCCGCACGGGGTCCACTCCGCGCGCCTGCATTTCATCTTGGAGAAAATACCTCGGGGGACGGGCAGATTGTCTTGCAATGTTAGTGTTCACAACGTTTGACAGTACCAAATCAAAAGGTTTGATCACGGCCCGATATTTTCGGGAATAGCTAGGAACGGTTGATAGTAGATGGTTGAGGCGTCTGCTTTCGCCACCATCTTTGCACGGCGGAGATGCTTGTTTGACGCTTTGGCGGGAAGTGTGAAGCGACCTCGGCCACGACCTGCTTATAGGTCATATGTTCAATTCGTTCCAAAACGAACGCAGGCAATTCAGGGTCTGTGTTGAGGCGGGAAGGTGTTCCGGGGCGATGTTCCACGCGGTGTTTAGCTTCTCTTAAAGCCGGGTTAGACGAGCCTTCAACCCTTCAAGGGTCACTAAAAGGCGGGCGTTCGCCGCTCGTGCGCGGTCCAAGGCTTGCGCAGTTTGTCGCGCCTGAATCAGCGCGTCAGTCAGGTTGCGCATGGCCGTCCCTTTCAGGTTTCAGACGGTTCAACCAGCCGCGCACGGTCTTATCAGCTACATGCAGTCGGCGCGCAATTTCAGCGGTGGAATGGCCTTGCCAAGACAGCATGGCTACGGTCCACGGCTTTGCCAGTGGAACACGGCGCTGCATTCGATATCGTTGGTCTGCCATCGCGCGGGCGTGTTCATACCCGACGACCGCTTACAATCGCGAACGCCCCTTTGGATCGACGGCCACATGCAATTCCGCCCCACCGAATGTCAAAAGGAAAGTGACCGTCAGATCAGCGCCCAAAATGTCAACATAAGGTGCAATTTGAGCAGGCGGCTTTGGCATCGGGCGGGCGGGCACGTTCATTGGCAGCCTTTCGTTTTCAGACAAGACGCCCCGGCCTGACGGAGAACATCAGGCCGGGGCGTTGTTCGCCGCAGGGTCAGGAGAAACCACACGGCTAAAGGGCGTCACCACGCGCCCTTATCCTTTGGCGTTGAGCGTTTCGGGTTTCAATCCAAGCTGGGAACAAATCGCCGCCGCTTGTTCCGAGTCGTCACCTTGCGCAATGAACGCGGAATACGGGCGCGGCATTGGCTTGGACAAGTCGTAGGGGCGTGGCGCTTGCCTCAAAAACAGCTTGAAGCTTTCCGGGTCTTGTTGGCAAAGAGCGGTTGCCCAAGCACGCATTCCGGGCGTGATATAACCATCCATAAATGCCTTTTCGACCAAAGCCGTCGTCTGCGCCTCTTGCATGGTGAAGATGCGCAAGTTTCGATCTTGCAGCAAATCGGCTACGGCATCGACCGGAACATATTTGCGCGGGTCGGGTGCCATCTCTTGAGCGGGCGCAAGTTTCGGCGCAAGCGCGGTCATAACATCGTCTGCGGTAGAGTCGGGCGAAAGCCCCAGAGCTACCGCCAACTGGCGAACGAAGGCCGCAAAGGAATTGATGTCATCGGGTGGCATGGTCTCTTCCTCACTCGCAAGGGCTTTAAGGTAAAGATTTGGACGATGAACAAGGCCCGCGCCCTTGAGTCGCATGATTTGGCCCGCTTTGTCGTGCAGAAAAGACGGGCTCAAATAACGGTATTCTTTGTTCCGGATCAAATTCCGCGCGGTTAGCGATCGAGATATACAGCGCGGTATCATGGTTACTGCGGTAATAGTGTTGTAGGGCTTTGGTTTTGCCGATACCATGCCCGCCGCTGATCATCGTGGTTGCGGGGCTATTGATCGAACGCACCAAGCCGATTGACCGAAGAATATTATGGGCGGTTTCGGTGGCAATGAACCCGTCAGGGTCTGCTAGATACGTCGGGGGCTTTTCAAGCCGGACTATCTTAGACATATTGTTCTCTGTTGATGTTGTGGACCTAATGGCCCGCTTCGTTCGGCGTGGGGGGCGTTTGAGCCGCCGTTCACGCCAATTTCGGTTTCCGCCCTGCTTCGATATCTGCAAAGTGGGCATCCATGATTTTCCGGTATTCAGCCATATCCACGCTTTCGGCGGTTGCGACTGGTTTGGCTTTTTGTTTCTGCATCAGAGTTCCGCCAAATTGCCCAGCAACCACCGGGGGCATCCGAGGCGGTAATGAAGGGTTCTTCCGTTTGGATTGCGGCCATGAGTGCGGTAAGCTCCGCGACCGCCATGTAGTTATTCGCAGCCTCGGCCTTCTTGCTTGCCACGAGGGCGGCGTTCTTATTTCGGGCCGCATCGCGAATTCCGTCAACACTGCCGTAGGCACTGCGAGAAACGGGCAAAATACCATCGCAAATTAATTCGTTGTCTTCGTTCCAAGCGAGTGCAGCTTAAGAACTTGCCAGCCGATATGAGCAACCGCGCGATTTCGGCCTTGCACTCCGCCTCTGCTCGCATCTTGGACGGCGTTGCTGCAAAATCGCCATGGGCGTCTTCGTCATATATGCCGCCAACAAGGCCCGCCGCTTCGATGTCGCGAGTCACATGGGCAAGCCGCACAGAGTCGGGAAGGTCGGAGAGATTTGTGGCTTCATACTCGCCGCCAGAACCCACTATCCTAAAAAGATTTATTCCAGCCCGATGAAGCCACTTAGAGGCGCGTGTGCGGTGTGCCGGGATTGGCCCGATCCCACAAAGGGTTTTGACCGGAATTTGCATTAGCTGTGCGCCCCGGATGCCTCAATAACCGTCGCTACTAGAGCAACTGCCTACGGACCGTTCCAACGTCCAAAAAAAGCGTCTCTGACATTCTGGATGTGTGTTCCATTGGCCAAACACCAAGCGTTAAGAGTTGTGAACTTTGCCACGAAAGCGGGCCTGACCGCTAGGTAACGGGCTTTTCCCGCTTCGTCTTGTGTGTTAGATACTGACATGATTTTCGCTTGTATACTGATTTACCTACGATACGAAGCCAAGCCTACAATACGGTGTCGTCAATGGCTGATAGTGAACAGACGAGCGAGGTTGTGCGGCGATTGCATAGCCTAAGGGTGCAACGCGGCTACACGATTCAGCAGATGGCGCAAGTTTGCTCTATTCCTAAGAGTTCCTTAGAGAGCTACATGCGGTTTGAAGGGGCGCGCAAACCGGGCCTTGACGCGCTACTTTCGATAGCCAACGGGATGGACGTTTCTTTAGACTGGCTTGTGGGCCGATCTGTTTACAGCTTCCCCGCTACAGTGACAGAAAAAGACTATGCCTTGGCCTGCTTTTCAGTGGTGTCGGATCTAATCAATTGGTTGTGCAAAGAACAAAAGAAGCAGACGACTCCGATCGTGGGTGACGCAACGATTGCGGGCATCACAGATGCAGAGGTTGCGGCGAAGTCTATGCTTCTTTTCGTAGAACGGGTGGAGCTGTTTCGGAACAATCAGGGCGATGTTGGCCTAAGCCGCCGCGATCTTCACTACCGATTTGACCGCCTTTTGAGTAACGCCGATTCCGTAAAGAAATAGCAAATTTCTGCCGTGCGGTGTGCGCAGAATCGCGCACACGTCGATCTGGTGGTCTATTGATTTCATTGGATATTTTCTTATCAAATATTTCTGCAATACCCGATTTCGCCCCAAAACCGCAAAGAACTGTCAAACCTTGTGAAACTGCCACTTTGCAAGTATCTGATTATATTTGGCTTTATTTTCGCACTTCGTCAAACCTTCTGAACGCCGTCACAATCTGACCGCCGGGGGCAGCGCCCCCCCTGCCAACCTCACCCGAGAACGCGCCATCCGGCAAATGTCACTCCTTATCCTGCGGCTTCTCGATCCCGTATTTCTGAAACACTCGGCTTTGGGTCATCAGGAACAGGAATACCGCCGCTGTCAGACCAAAGGTTTTGAAATCCACCCAGATTTCAGTAGAGAATCCGCGCCAGATCACCTCATTCAGCACCGCAAGCGCCAGAAAGAACAGGGCAAGGCGTTTGGTCAGGATCATCCAACCTTCCTGCCGCATCGGCAGCACCTCCCCCATCAGACTGCTCAGATAGGATTGTCCGCGCAGTAGGCCAAAGCCCAGGATACCCGCGAAAAGCGCGTAGATCATCGTCGGCTTCATCTTGAAGAACCGCTCATCATTCAGCCAGACCGACAAGCCGCCGAAGATCACGACCAACACGACTGTCAGGATCTGCATGCGTGACAGTTTGCCAGTCAAAGCCCATAAGATACCGGTTGAAAGCAGCATCAAGGGGATGAAAGCGGCGGTGACAACGATGAAACCTTCGTATTGCGTGCCGCCAAAGGTGAAAACCTGGTCTTTCAACCGGCTGTAGCCGATGAAAAACGCCACCACCGGCCCCAGTTCCAGCACAAGCTTCACCGCGCCGCTGATCTTTCTTTCTGCCATCCGCTATCCCATCACTTCCACGATCACCGCACCCGCCGCGATCAGGGCCATCAACCCCAGTTGCATTTTCGTCACCCGTTCGCCCAGCACCAGCCAACCGATCAGCGCGGCGAACACCGTAGAGGTCTCGCGCAGGACCGCCGCTTCGCCAACCTTGTCAAGGCGCGTCGCCATCAGGATCGACCCGAAGCTGAAAAACGCCACTATCGCCCCCAGTAGACCGCGTTTGAACAGGGGAACCGCCTCTTGCCATCGCAAGGCGCGCAATTCCCGCCGCATGATGAAGGGCATGAAGACCCCATCGAGCATGAAAAACCAGGCGAGGAAAGTAAAAGGATCGTGCGTCGCCCGGATACCATATGCGTCATAGGTGGTATAGAGCGCGACAAATCCGCCCGTCGCCACCGCCAGCCCCAAGGCCTGCACAAGGGTTTCACGCGCGACGATGACGTGGCGCAGATTATAGGCAGCCAATCCGAAAATCCCTCCCAGCAATGTCGCAAGCCCCAGCCATTGCCCGGCGTTGAACCGCTCATCAAAGATGACCCAGGCCCCCAGAACGGCAAAGAGCGGGCCGGTGCCGCGCACAACCGGATAGACCACCGTATAGGCCCCTCGGCTATAAGTCATGGCTTGCAGATATTTGTAGCCCGCATGGATCAACATCGCCCCGGCAAAGATCAGCCACATATGCGGCTCCGGCCACGGCACCACAAACAGGGCGAATGGCGCGGCAATCAGCGCATAACAGCCATCAATCGCGCTGCGCGCCATCCAGGGGTCGTGCCGCCCTTTCTGCAATGCGCCGAACAGCGCATGCAGCAGCGCCGCCAGCATAGCAAGCGCAAGCGCCAGATCATGGCCAGCTTGCGTACCTTCAAGGCTGAGAATCCACTCGCTCAACCGTAACAGCGGGGGG
>NZ_JAKDLJ010000537.1 GCF_030452865.1 Pseudorhodobacter sp. | reverse complement strand
GATCATTGGCCCCGTGATGGTGCGGCTTGATGCAGCCACGCCTGCGGCTCGGGTTGTCGAATTGGTGACCGCACTGCGGGCCTGCCCGTGATCTTCCCGTCGAACCGGGTGAGGATCATGGTTGCCACCAAGCCCATCGACTTCCGCAAAGGCCATGACAGCTTGGCCGCGCCCCACTCGGTGATTGTAAAACAATAACCGAGAGGGGCGCGGGATGAAGAACGAGTTGCGCAAGAACCCGTTCACTGGGACCGTCTTCGTGTTCCGGGCCAAGAAGGCAGATCGGCTCAAGCTCTTGTATTGGGACGGCACCGGGCGGGTGATGGCCTACAAACGGTTGGAAGAGCACACGTTTACTTGGCCCGCAGTGAAGGACGGGTTGATGATGTTGAACCATGCGCAGTTTGAGGCCCTATTTGCCGGTCTCGATTGGCGACGGGTTCGGGCCATTGAAGCGCGTGCGCCCGAGGCGGTGGAATGACTGCGGCAGGATGACTGGGGTGGCTGTTTCCACAGGCATTGCCCGCGATGGTTTGATAAATACAGGGCATGTCAAATGCCGCTGATTTACTTGAAGAAATTGCTGCGCTGAAGACGATGTTGATGGCCTCGGAGGAGCTCAACCTACGCAAGGATGAGCGGATCGAACGGTTGGAAAAGCTGGTTGCCGCCTTCAAGCATGTGGCTTTTGGTCGGCGATCGGAGAAGAGTGACCCAGACCAATTCGAACTGGCGCTTGAAGATCTGGAAACGGCGATTGCCTTAATCCACGCCGAGGAAGATGCCGAGGATCGCGCAGCGAAGCGCTCAACCAAGCCACGCGCCGCCAATCGCGGGGTGCTGCCAAAGCATCTTCCGCGCATCGAAGAAGTGATTGAGCCCGAGAGCCTGACCTGCGCCTGCGGTGGTTGCCTGCATTGTATCGGGGAAGACGTGTCGGAACGGCTGGACATCATCCCGGCCCAGTTCCGCGTGATCGTGACCCGTCGTCCGAAATATGCCTGCCGATCCTGCACCGATGGCGTGGTGCAAGCGCCCGCTCCGGCGCGGCTGATCCCGGGCGGCATACCGACCGAAGCGACTCTCGCGCATGTGCTGGTCAGCAAGTATGCCGACCATCTTCCCCTGTATCGGCAAGCCCAGATCTACAGTCGTCTGGGCGTTGACCTCGACCGGTCCACCCTTGCGGACTGGGTTGGCCGTGCCGCCTTTGAGTTGCTCCCCGTCTTCGACGCGCTGATGGCCGACCTGAAGCGATCCACAAAGCTGTTCATGGATGAAACTCGCGCGCCGGTTCTCGATCCGGGGGCAAAGAAGACCAAAACAGGATACTTCTGGGCCTTGGCCCGCGATGATCGGCCCTGGAGCGGCACAGCACCTCCGGGCGTGGCCTTCACTTACGCCCCCGGTCGGGGCGGGCAACATGCCGAACGGATATTGCAGGGCTTCGGCGGCATCCTGCAGGTGGATGGCTATGCAGGATACAACCGGTTGATCGCATCCTACCGATCTGGCCCCGACATTCAGTTGGCCGACTGCTGGGCCCACGCCCGTCGCAAGCTGATCGAGATAACACGCACCGGCACGGCACCGATTGCCGAGGAAGGTGTGGCACTCATCCGCGGCCTCTACGCCATCGAGGCCGAAATACGCGGCAAAGCCCCCCCCCTCGCACGCCTGGCTGCGCGCCAAGAACGTTCCGCTCCGATCCTTGCCCGCCTTGATAACTGGCTACGCCATCACCGCGCCCGTGCTTCCGCCAAATCGCCCCTCGGTGAGGCAATGGCCGATATCGCGAAATACCGTGACGGCCTCGGTCGCTTCCTGACCGACGGTCGCATCGAGATCGACAACAACACCCCCTCTCATCGATACTTTGTATCGATTGCCGGGCAACGGTACGAACGCACGATCCGCCCCATAGCTCTGAATAGAAAGAACGCCCTCTTC
>NZ_JAKDLJ010000536.1 GCF_030452865.1 Pseudorhodobacter sp. | reverse complement strand
GTCTGGGGGAGGCAATGGTGGTGCGCCGCATCCGTCCATCATTGCGGGGCAGTAAGGCGTCCATCCCTGATCGGCGCTTGGTCGACATGGTTTGCCTTGGTGGACTGGACGTGACCGGCGTTCTGCGCGCGCATGGGTGGTCCGCCTTCGGAGAGCATCGGGATGTACTGCGCCGTGCCCTGTGTGCCGCGTTGGACCGGATGCAGGGCTACTGATCAAATAGGGGCTTGACGCTTAACTCCGTCGCAGGCATGTTCTTTGTCATCATCCACAACCACGCCCGCAGGTATCCCTCGCGGGCGTTTCGTGTTTCAACCGTGGAGGTCACCCCATGTATCGGGCCGGTAATGCGGTCATCACAGACGGAACCGAATTCAACGGGTCCTTCCCGGCCCCCACCGTATACGGGAGCGCGAAGTGTGTGTGTTTGGGGGAGGTAAACTTAAACTAAAGCCTAAACCGATGGAGGCTAAACGACAGGGGTTCTCAATATGGCCGGTCTTTCGGCAACTGATCTGGCGAAGGAATTGGGCGTCTCGAAGGGACGCGTGAGCCAGTATGTTGCGGCGGGCCAGTTGGAGGGGTGTTTTCGAGGGGATGGACGCCAGCGGCGGTTTGATCCGATCTTGGTGGCCAAGGCCTTAGGGCGTAACCTTGACCGGGGGCAGATGCTCGGGAATGGCTCGGGAACCAAAAAAGCACTCGGCCGGATTGCGGATGATCCAGCGCCGCCCCTAGAGGATCTGCCTAGAAGCTACCCGGCGGGTGCGACCGAGATCAAACCTGCGGACCCCTCGGCCTATGACATGGCCAAGACCCAAAGCGCGATTGAGGATGCCAGGCGCAAGCGGCGCGACAACCTGCTGGCCGAAGGGCAATATGTGCTCGCGGATGAAGTGGCCCGCCAAGTGGCGCGTGGCATCGGGCAGGAAATCAGAGAATTTGAAGCGGTGTTGCGCGATGGGGCCCGCCGGATCGCCGACGATCTGGGTGTAGACTTTCTGAAAGCGCGCCAGCTGCTGGTGCAAACTTTTCGCGCCCATCGGTCCACCCGCGCGGCCAGTCTTGCGGATCATGCAGGAGGGCAAGAGTTGACCGAAGCGGAACAGGCGGCAGACAGCTAGATGGGCTTTCTTGTCTCGGCGGGGTCGGTTGTGGCGCGGGCCATGGCGGCTGCGATGCTGCCACCGCCACCGCCGGACATCACGCGTTGGTGCGAGGCCAATATTGTCTTTGATGAGCGGTCGCCGATGCCGGGGCCGTTCAACATTCGCCGCTTTCCGTTTCTGGCCGAGATCCACGAGGTTCTGTCACCCGAACATCCGGCCCGCGAAGTGACGGTGCGCGGATCGGCGCAATGGGGCAAAACAGTTTCGATCATCAACCCGACGGTCGCGGCGTGGCATAAATACACACCTCTGGACAGTTTGGTCGTGCATCCAACCACCAGCGCCGCGACCGAATGGGCCAACAACAAATGGTTGCCGATGCGTCGGCAAGCGCCAAGCCTGCGCGAAATCTTTGGGGATGGGCGTGGCGGCGATAACAAAGACAATACGTTCAACCAAGAAACCCTGTCGCGCAATGGGTCGTTGAAAATCGCCTCGGCAGGGTCTCCCGATGACCTTGCCGGGACCACCCGCCGCCTTGTCATCCTGGACGATTTGTCAAAATTCATCATGACGCCGAAAGGTGACCCGGAGGAATTGGCAGTCTCGCGCGCCTCGGGGTTTGAGGATGCCAAGATTTTGCGGGTCTCTACCCCGCAGATCAAAGGCACCTGCCGTATATCCAACGTGTTCGCACGGTCGGACCAGCGATTTTACTATGTGCCATGCCCGCATTGCGGCCATGCGGCCCCTCTAACCTGGGAAAACTTTAAGGCGAATATCGACCCGGCCCGATTGCATGCGGCGTGCTTTACCTGCGACAGCTGCGGTTGTCTGATCCAACACGGCGACAAAGAGCGCATTG
>NZ_JAKDLJ010000114.1 GCF_030452865.1 Pseudorhodobacter sp. | reverse complement strand
ACCCGATGGATCGCGCGCATGCAGGTGTAGGGTCGCCGCGCCCGCCGCTGCTGCCTCCATAGATTTTTGCGAAATTTTATCCATAGTGATGGGCAAATTCGGCGACATCGACGGGGTTCGGACGGCGCTGGTGACAGCGCAGATGATGATTTTCGACATATCAGCCAACCTGCGCGGGCAGTTCCGCCATAAATTGCGACAGCGACAGATCGAGCAACTCAGTGATCTCATTCAACTGCGCTTCGGTCGTAATCAACGGTGGACAGACGAGGAAATGATCGCCCGAGGTGCCGCCCCGTGTGCGCCGGGAATAGATGATCAAGCCATTGTCATAGGCGATATCGACCAGCCGCGAATGGGCGTTCAGGCTCGGGATGAGCGGCGCTTTGGTGGCGCGATCCGCCATCAACTCGAAGGCCATCAACAAACCTTTGCCGCGTACATCGCCAATCAGGCTATAGCGTTGCATCAGCCCTTGTAGGCGTTCTTGTAACAAAAACCCCATCCGTTCGGCGTTGCCTACCAGATCACGCTTGGCAATCTGGTCCAACACCGCCGCCCCCGCCGCACAGGCAAGGGGATTCCCGGCATAGGTAAAGCCGTGCATGAACCCGCCACCTTCCATCACCGCGTCCACCAAATCATCGCGCGCAATCATTGCGCCAAGAGGGACATAACCCGCGCCAAAACCTTTGGAGATCGCGATCAAATCCGGCACTGTTCCCCAATGTTCCGCACCAAAGAAGCGCCCGGTACGACCACCACCCGTCATCACCTCGTCATGGATCAACAGCACCCCATATTGCGTACAAATCTCACGAATACGCGGCATATAGCCCGCAGGCGGCACCAAAGCACCGGTCGATGCCCCACCGACAGGTTCCACAATAAAGGCCATAACGGTATTTGGCCCCTCCTGCAAAATCATGGCCTCCAGCATATTGGCATAGTGCAATCCTGTTGACGGATCGTCCATATCCCGTCCGTCGAGATATGCACGCGGCGCAGGGATTTTCGGCATCCGCTGCATCATCGGATCAAACGGTGCCGACATCGTTGCATAACCGGTAAGGGCCAGCGCGCCAAGCGTGCAACCATGATAGCTGGGATAGCGCGAAATCACTTTGAACCGCTGCGGCTGCCCCTGCATCAGCACATATTGCCGCGCCAGTTTCAGCGTGCTTTCCACCGCCTCCGACCCACCGGAAACGAAGAACACTTTGTTCAAGCCATCAGGGGCTAACGCGGCTGTCTTGCGTGCCAAATCTTCTGAGCTTTCGGTCTGAAAATGCAGCCGATAGCCGAAGGTGGATTTGTCCATCTGCGCCCGCATCGCGGTCAGTACCGCCGGGTCGGAATGGCCCAGGTTCGACACCATCGCACCCGATGATCCGTCAATATAGCGTTTGCCATTCTTATCCCACATATAGATTCCGTCCGCCCGGTCGAGCATTGGGCGCGGGGATTTGGTCTGATAGAACAGGTTTGACATGGCGGGGCTCGCTCAATCGCCGTTACGGGCGAGGTGTTTGCGCAGAAATTGCGGGTGCGTTCTTGTCCGGGGTTTCTTGAACAGCGTTGAAGGCGGGCCTTCTTCGACCACCACGCCGCCATCCGCGTAAATCACCCGATCACAAACCGCAGCCGCAAAATCCATCTCGTGCGTGACAATCATCATGGTCAGATGCTCCTCAGCGAGTCGCTTTATCATCTGATTGACCTCCTCTACCTGCTCCGGGTCAAGCGCTAATGTTGCCTCATCAAACAGCGTAACCTTGGGTTTCATCGGTAGCGCACGCGCAATCGCGACACGCTGCTTTTGGCCACCCGAAAGGCGTGACGGGTCTGTGCCGATCTGGACCAGAAATCCGGCCTTTTCCAAACGTTCCTCCGCGAGTGTACTCGCATCAGCTTCTGACAACCCGTTCAGGATATGCGATGCGAGGGTGATATTGCCACGCACCGTCAGATGCTGAAACAGGTTGAAATGCTGGAAAACCATGCCGATATTCTGGCGCACCGCGTTGACGTGTTTCTCCTATTGCCGGGGTGGCAGTTTGCGGTTGATCTGCACACGTTCCAGCGAGATCTCGCCTGAGGGGAGCGGCTGCAACTCATGTATTACTCGCGCAGCCGTCGATTTGCCTGACCCGGATGGCCTGATCATGGCAACAATCTGCCCGTGATCCACGGTCAGATTGATGTCTTTCAACACCTGCAAATTGCGAAAACTTTTGGCGGCGTTCTTGATCCCGACAAAAGCGCACGGTGTCATGTCGGCCTCCGTTCCTTAGCGCGAAGCGGCGTTCCGTCCGACGTAACCCTGCCTCCAGCGCGAGATTGATGATGTAATAGCAAAAAGCGCCGGCGAGGTAGAATTCAAGTGACTGATAAACACGGTTGATGGCCTTCTACGCCGCCAGTGTCGGTTCCATGACGCTAATCACCGAAAACAGCGCGATCACCGCATGAACTGCTTGCGGGATGATGACGCGGTGCAAGTTTGGCCGCGCGACACAAAGAAAGTCCGTGTGTCGTCACTTCGGCCAGTATCGACGCCCAAAAATTGACGCCTGAAGCGGTTCTCTGACGTGTCGCACCAGACCGACGAAGCGGCCGACCCCTTGTTCGCTATTGCCAGTCTGCGCGCACTTGCAAGCTTGAATCCTGGTTTGAAATGTATTTCGTCTAGACGGCCCGAGGCGCGGCAGATGATCATCTTCAACATCGGGATCGGTGCGCTGCCGATCCATGTCGCGCAGCGCGATGTCGGGCGGGGGCTTCGTAACACATGCCGCCCTGTAACGCTTTGCGCGCAATCGACATTTACCTTGTAACCAATCCGAAACGAACGATGAGCCGGGCAGAGGTGGCGCTGTTTGCGATGTTGCAAAACACGATGGGTCAAACCACGCCGGAGGATCGGCGCTTTCGCTGAGCCGCCGAATAACAGACGCAACCGCAGGCATGCCGTGGTTGCGCTTGTGTCGTTTTGACCGAGCCCCGCGCTATTCGGGGACGTTCGCACCTATGAACCAGGCGTCCTTGTCCAGCACCCGGCTTGCTTCAGTGAACAGATCTGCGGTGTCATCGTCACCCGCATCCGTCGCGACCGTGATGGCTTCACGCAATTTGCGACCCACAGCCATGAACCGGGTCTTCAATTCCTCGGCATGCTCGGCGACCGGCGAAATTTCCGGCGGATAGGCGGCGAGTGTCGCGCCTTTTGCAACTTGCTCCAGCGTCCCTTTGGCAAAACCACCAAGGACCACCGCCCGCTCCGCCATCATGTCTGCAGAGGCTCGCAACCTGTCCACCACTTGATCCAGCAACTCATGCACCCCGATGAAACCCACGCCCTTGAGGTTCCAATGCGCCTGCTTGACTGCAAGCGACAAGCTGATCGTCTCCGCCAGATTCGCATTCAGAAGGTCGATCATCTGCTTACAGACTTTTTGGTCAAGATCTCCGACAAATTTCCTCGGCATCTCGTGCTCCTCTTTGTTGTCTCATGCAATAACTCACTCAGTCGGCGGTTGGTTCCAAATCCCTGCTGGGCGGCCTTGCAGGGAACTGATCCGCGCCGCCGGAGTTAGCGTTTGGGAGGCATTTGCGATGAACAGCCTGCGCGCGTCGATCCTGACCAAGCCGGTCCACAAGTGGGCGAAGGGCGTTTTGCCAACGCTGTCCGCGACCGAAAGTGAGGCACTGACAGCGGGTGAGGTCTGGTGGGAGGCGGAACTGTTTTCGGGGAACCCCGACTGGAAGAAACTCCTCGCGGTGAAACTGCCGAAGTTGAGCGTGGAGGAGCAGGCGTTCTTTGACGGCCCGTGCCAGCAGTTATGTGGCATGATCAACGATTGGCAGATCAATCGTGAAGATGGTGACCTGCCGCCGGATGTCTGGCAGTTCCTTCGTGATCACAGATTCTTTGGCATGATCATCGCGAAATCCTACGGTGGCTTGGGGTTTTCGGCCTTCGCGCATTCGGAGATCGTGCGTTTCATCTCAACCCGTTCCGTTGCCACCGCAGTCACGGTGATGGTGCCGAACTCGCTTGGTCCGGGGGAGTTGCTGCACCAATTCGGAACCGACGCGCAAAAGGATTATTGGCTACCACGTCTGGCCGACGGTCGCGAGCTTCCTGCATTTGGCCTGACGAGCGCAGAGGCCGGTTCCGACGCCTCGGCCATGGTCGATGACGGCGTGATCTGCAAGGGCGATTGGCAAGGCAGGGAAGTGCTTGGCATCCGGCTGAACTGGGCAAAGCGCTATATCACGCTGGCCCCGGTTTGCACCGTTCTCGGCCTTGCTTTCAAGCTGCGCGATCCGGATGGGTTGTTGGGAAATCAGCCGGAAATCGGCATCACCTGTGCGCTGGTGCCGACCGATCTGCCCGGTGTCGAAACCGGGCGGCGGCATATTCCCTCCTCCACCATGTTCATGAACGGCCCGACCACCGGCAAGGATGTGTTCATCCCGCTGGATCATATCGTCGGCGGACCGGATTACGCGGGCAAGGGCTGGATGATGCTGATGTCGGCGCTGGCGGCCGGGCGCGGCATATCGCTGCCGTCAATGGGTTGCGCTGCCATCGCGCTATGCGCTCATACCACAGGTGCCTATGCCCGCATCCGCCAGCAATTCAACCTGCCGATCGGCAAGTTCGGCGGGGTGCAGGCGCGCATGGGGCGGCTTGCGGCCGACGCCTACGCAATGGATGCCGCCCGCCATCTGACCTGTGCCGGGTTGGATGAAGGCCGCGCGCTGTCCGTTATTTCGGCCATCATGAAGGCGCATGCGACGTTCCGGATGCGGGATGCGTTGAATGACGCGATGGATGTGCATTCCGGCAAGGCAGTTATCGACGGGCCATCGAATTACCTGTTGCCGCTTTACCGCGCGGTGCCCATCGGGATCACGGTGGAGGGTGCAAATATCGTCACCCGCAGTCTGATCATCTTTGGCCAGGGGTCAATCCGCGCGCATCCACATATGCTGGATGAAATACTGGCGTTGCAGGAACCGGACGCGGAAACGTCGCTTGCGGAGTTTGACAAATCTTTCTGGGCGCATGTCGGCCACACCACCCGTATCCTGTTTCGTGCGTGGGGTCGTGCGATAACCGCTGGGCGTTTTGCACCCGCGCCTGACGCGGGCGCGGCCACCCCGATCTATCGGCAACTGTCGCGCTGGTCGGCTTCCTATGCCGTGGCTGCCGACTTTCTGTTCCTGACGCTGGGCGGCACCTTGAAGCGGGAGGAAATGATCTCAGCGCGGATGGGCGATATCCTGTCCGAGATGTACATTCTCTCTGCCGCGCTGAAACGGTGGGAGGATGAGGGGCGGCAGGAGGCGGATCTGCCTGTATTGCAATACGCCGCAGCAACTGCGTTCAAACGTATTCAAACGTCCCTTGATCAGGTGATCGCCAACCTGCCCGCGCGCTGGGCGGCATGGGTGCTGCGCTTTTTGACGTGGCCAGGTGGAACCGTGCGCGGCCCTGATGACAGACTGGCGGTGCAGTGCAGCAACCTGCTCTATGAACCCTGCGCAACTCGCGACCGGATCACGGGTGCGGTGCATCAGGGATGCAGCCGCAACGGGGTTCAACTGCTCAACCGTTGCTACGCAAGAGTCACCGCACTGGCACCGCTGATGAAACGCCTGCGCGACGCAAAGATGACGCCGCAACAGGGGTTTGAGGCCGGCATTGCAAGTCAGGCCGATCTGGCGGCGATTGACGAAATGTCGGAGTTGGTGTCGCAGGTGATCGCGGTGGATGATTTCACGCACGAAAAGCTCGCGCCCTACTTCGCCCATTACGCAGCAGCGGCATACGAACCTGCCGGACGAGAGGTAGCGGAGTGATCACCCCCGGAAAGCAAAACCCCTGAAGCCGCGCGCCCCCTGCCGTGTGAGCGTTGATAGCGACCTACCGTTCGGCCGAGAAATGCGAGCTCGGCAGTGGCGTCCCTGCGTTCGGTGATTACAGAATTGTGATGCCGTCAATGGCGCAGGTTTTCTGTCGGGTATTTAACTGACTGAAACACTATGGTAATCACCATCACAACACGCCCCCAGCGGAGAACGGAAATGATTCGAAACCTCCTCGGTGCCGCCGTCCTGATTTCGACGGCATATTGCCTGCCGGCCGCCGCCACGGAATACCCGATCGGGGAGCCGCAGAATGGCGGTGGTCTGGAAGTTGGCGCGGTCTATCTTCAACCCATAGTAATGGACCCAGCGGGAATGATGGCCCCCGCCGCTGATTCCGATATCCATCTGGAAGCAGACGTTCACGCGTTGGCTGGAAACCCGAACGGGTTGGCCGAAGGTGAATGGGCGCCCTATCTCCAGATCAGCTATCAACTATCGAAAAAGGACAGCGACTGGACAACTGCCGGCCATATGATGCCGATGGTTGCCAATGATGGGCCGCATTACGGTGACAACCTCAAACTGGCCGGAGCAGGGGAATACCACCTTGAACTGACGGTAGCGCCCCCCGAAGGAATTGATTTCGGGCGCCACACAGACCCAGAAACCGGCGTCGCCCCGTGGTTTGACCCTTTCACCAAAAGCTATGACTTCATCTATGCCGGAACCGGCAAAAAGGGCAGCTACTGAGCGCCAGTGCGTAAACCGCCAACAAACCCTGAGGATTCACATGCGATCACCGTCCCGAACAGCACTTCTTGCCTTGACGTTTTTGACGGGCGCTTCAATCGGGGCGCGGGCTGAGGAAATGCCGGTGATCGAGGTTACACTGAACGATGGTGTCATCACGCCGCAGCATATCGAGGTCGCAGCAGGCACGCCGTTCAAGCTCTCAATCCGCAACGTCGGCACCACCGCGGCGGAATTTGAAAGCCAACGACTTTACAAGGAAAAGGTGTTGGCACCGGGGGCGGCATCCTTTCTGGTGTTCCGCAAACTCTCTGCCGGTTCCTATCCGTTCTATGACGAATTCCACATGAACCTGGACAGTGCCAACGGCACTATTACGGCGAAATAAGCCCAAGGCACATCATGCTCGCTCAGATCCTTTTCATCGTGTGGCGCGAAAGCGTCGAAGCATTGTTGGTTATCGGCATCCTTGCGGCATGGATGGCGGCGAATGATGCCGCCGCGCGCGGTCGCAGATACCTTTGGGGCGGCGTTCTGGCGGGTATTGCGGCGGCTTTTGCCTTGGCCGCAATCTTGATGATCTTCGCGGCAGAGCTATCCGACGAAGCGCAAGATTGGTTCCAGACCGGACTTGTGCTGCTTGCGGGCGTGCTGATCGTACAGATGGTGTTCTGGATGCAGGCGCATGGCCGCAGCCTGAAGCGTGATTTGCAAAGCGGGTTGGCGGAGGCAGCGCGCAGGCGTCATTGGTGGGGCATTTTCACGCTTGCGCTGATCGCTGTCGCGAGAGAGGGCAGTGAAACCGTGGTGTTTCTCTACGGTATCCTGTCAGGTGGGGCGGAGGCAGCGGGCGGCTTGCCCGCAGTGATCGGTGCGATCCTTGCCGGTTTCACGCTCGCACTTGCGACTTACGGGCTGCTGCAAATGGGGCGGCGTTGGCTGTCCTGGCGGTTGTTTTTCCGGATCACCGAAATCCTGTTGCTGCTGCTGGCCTGTCAGATGTTCACCAGTGGCGCGGAAAAGCTGATCGGGCTCGGCATACTGCCCTTTGACGACCCGCTATGGAACACAGGCTGGTTCCTGAGCGATTCAGGCCGCTGGGGCGGCTTGCTTGCGGGTCTGACCGGATATCGCGCGCAGCCGGGCGCGGTGACAGTCACTGTCTGGGTGCTGTATTGGGCGGTGGTGGTCGGGTTCGGGTCGTGGCAATCGCGGCACATCAGGGCACGAGTGGCATGACCGCAATCGACTTCCCCGCAAATCCGCACGAAACCCGTCTGGTTCGGGTCGGGCTGTGGTTGCGGGATCATCGTCGCACCATCATGGCAGTGCAATGGGGCGTAGTCGTCGTCTATGCCGTGTTGCTGATCGGGCCGACGCTGCTGCCATTGCCACCGATCGGCGCGCATATCTGGGACAACCTGACGCTTCTGGCGCAATTCCTGTTCTGGGGCGTGTGGTGGCCGGGTGTCTTGCTTTCCATGCTGGTGTTTGGCCGACTTTGGTGCGGGATCTTCTGCCCCGAAGGCGCGCTGTCCGAATTTGCTGCCAGCCATGGCCGAGGCCGCGCCACCCCGCGCTGGATCCGCTGGAAGGGTTGGCCCTTCACTGCCTTCGTGTTGACGACGGTGTACGGCCAGTTGATCAGCGTGTACCAATACCCTTTGCCGGTGCTCCTGATCCTCGGAGGCTCCACCGCTGCCGCAATGGCCATCGGCTGGATGTATGGCCGCAACAAGCGGGTCTGGTGCCGGTATCTTTGCCCGGTCAACGGCGTCTTCGGTTTGCTCGCCAAACTCGCGCCGGTGCATTACGCGGTGGATCAGCAGCAATGGCATGCGCCTCAACATCGCCCCGCAGCAACGACCCCCTTCACCTGCGCGCCATTGGTGCCGGTGAAGGTGATGAAGGGCGCAAGCGCCTGCCATATGTGCGGGCGCTGCGCCGGGTTTCGCGACGCGGTGGAATTGAAAACCCGACGTCCGGACCATGAGGTCGTGCATGTCGCCGGCGAAACGGCAAGCATCTGGGACAGCCTGCTGATCATCACTGGATTGATGGGCGTCGCTATCGGTGCGTTTCAATGGTCCTCCAGCCCCTGGTTCATCGCGCTCAAACAGACGCTTGCGACATGGCTGGTGCGTCACGGCATCGTCTGGCCGTTGGAGCAAAGCCTGCCGTGGTTCGTGCTGACCAACTACCCGGCGCGCAATGATGTGTTGACGCTGCTGGATGGCGCGGTGTTGCTGGCCTATATCACAGCGGCGGCCATCGTGATCACCATCGCGGTCAGCCTGCCGCTTGGTCTTGCCGTCGGGATCACTGGGCGCTGGCACGCGCAACGTTTTCACCATCTCAGCCACGCGCTGATCCCGCTTGCGGCGGTTGGTGTGATCCTGGGCCTGTCCTCGATGACCGTGACCCAGCTTCGTGCCGACGGCTTTTCGCTGGGCTGGATCGGCCCGGCGCGGATTCTTGCCCTCGCCCTCGCGGTTGCGGCGTCAGGCTGGCTTTTTTGGCAGATCACCGGGAAATATGCCCGCTCCAGGCGACC
>NZ_JAKDLJ010000535.1 GCF_030452865.1 Pseudorhodobacter sp. | reverse complement strand
GATTGAACTGTTGCCGGTTCACAGCTTCATTGATGACCGGTTTCTGGTGTCGCGCCAAGGGGTATGGAGTGCATCTGTCAGCGTCGCCAGCGGTTTGGTCACCAGTGATTTCGGCACCGCAAAGGCGGAATCGCGCGCATCGAATGACAAATCGGCGCGCGCCGCCCCCACTTTATAGCCCATCAGCACATCCGACCAACGCACATCCCCGGAAAAGCGGCGAGCATAAGGGTCGATCAACAACTTGTTGGGGTTGAAACGATGCCCGACCTCTGGCGCATAGGGACCGTAGGCACGAAAGCCGTAGGCGGCATCCGTTCGCACCCCGGCGACCCGTAGATGCCAGATATCGCCCTCACGGTAGCGCATCGGCAGGCGCGCAAGCTCCCGCTTGCCATCGGGCGAGAACAGGCACAGATCTATCGCCGTGGCATGGGCTGAAAACACCGCGAAATCCACACCTTCGCCTGTGGCAATCGATCCCAGCCGATGCGGCTGGCCCGGCCCGGTGTCGAAGCGGCGGTTGCCGTCTGCCGTCATGCCGTCAAGCCTGCGTAAAGTGCGGCATACCGCGCAGCACTTTCGCCCCAATCCACCGATTGCCGCATCGCATTGCGTTGCATTTGCGCCCAAAGCTTCGGATCGGCGTAAAGGGCTGTCAAATGTTGCATGGCAACCGCGAAAGGGGCCACCTCGGTCGGATGAAAGGCAATCCCGGTCGCTATTCCGGCAGCAAGGGCTGCGGGATTGGCGGTGATCACGGTATCGGCCAAGCCACCCACCGCCGCCACAACCGGCAAGGTGCCGAAACGCAAACCGTAGAGCTGCGTCAAGCCGCACGGCTCAAACCGCGACGGCACCAGCACGGCGTCGCCACCGGCAAACATCCGGTGGCTCAACGCCTCATCATAGCCAATTCGCACCGCGACCCGGCCCGGAAACTGTTGCGCCAGCAATTGCATCTGCGCCTCCAGCGCCGCATCGCCGCTCCCCAACACCAGCACGCCACCACCCGCCGCGATGAATTCCGGGGTGACCGCAGGCACGAGGTCAATTCCCTTCTGATCGGTCAACCGGCTGACGATGATCGCCAGAGGTCCCGGCACCTCCAACCCGAACTCAGCACATATAGCCGCCCGCGCCTTAGCCTTGCCGCGCATCCGAGTCGCAGAATAGGGATGCTCCGCCACCTCCGGCGACCAGACCGCTTCATCCACCCCGTTCAAAATCCCGCTGACATCGGTGCCGCGCGCCGCAATCACCCCCTCCAGCCCCATGCCAAATTCCGGCCGACGCAATTCCCCGGCATAGTTCGGTGACACGGTTGTCACCCGGTCTGCCGTTACCAACCCGGCCTTCAAGGACGACACGCCGCCATAATATTCCAGAGCATCGGCATGAAACTCCGCCTCAGGCAAACGCAGCGCCGTCAGCCGTTCAGCGGGCGAGAACCCCTGAAAGGCGATATTGTGAACAGTGATGACCGATGGCACAGCACTGCCCCCATAGCGCAAATAGGCCGGGGCATAGCCCGCCTGCCAGTCATGCGCGTGCAAGACATCGGGCCGCCAGCCATCTGCCAGGCCATCACGCGCAATCGCGGCCCCTGCCCAACTGAGGCCCGCAAAGCGCAGGTCATTGTCGCGCCAATCGCCATCCGGCCCGGCATAAATCCCACCCTCGCGGTCAAACAGATGCGGCGCATCCAGCAGCAGAAACGCAGTCCCAGCCACCTCGCCCGATAAAACCGTCGCAGGCCCGCCAAACAAATCGCGCTCAGACCAGACCACCGGCCACCGCGCGGCTTGCTTTCGCAACGCAGGGTACGCCGGGATCAACACACGCATCTCCCAACCAACCGCCGCCAAAGCTGCCGGCAATGCCCCCACAACATCGGCCAAGCCACCGGTTTTCACCAGCGGTACAGCCTCTGACGCAACCGACAGCACCCGCCCCATTTCAACCCTCATTCATCTGTTCA
>NZ_JAKDLJ010000113.1 GCF_030452865.1 Pseudorhodobacter sp. | reverse complement strand
TTCACAGAGAAGATATCTCAGCAGGCGTAATAGTCGCGATACCAATCCACAAAACGGCTGACACCTTCACGCACATCGGTTTGTGGCCGATATCCGGTCAATCGGTGCAGCAGGCTGGCATCGGCCCAGGTGCGCGGCACATCGCCGGGTTGCATTGGCAGCAGGTTGCGGGCGGTTTTCATGCCGAGGCTGTCCTCGATGGCTGCAATGAATTCAGTCAGCCTGACCGAAGTTGAATTGCCGATATTGACCACGCGCCAGGGTGCGACCGGTGACAGGCTGTCCCCTTCGGGGGGGATGCCGTCTGCCGGACGTTCCGGGACCGCGTCCATCAGCAAGCGGATGCCGCGCACCAGATCCTCGACATAGGTGAAATCGCGGTACATCTCGCCATGATTGTAGACATCAATCGGCCGACCCTTCAATGTCGCCTCGACGAATTTGTAGAGCGCCATGTCGGGGCGGCCCCACGGCCCGTAGACCGTGAAGAAACGAAACATCGTGACCGGCAGGCCGTGAATATGCGCATAGGCGTGCGACATGGTTTCATTGGCTTTCTTCGTCGCGGCATAGAACGACATCTGCGTATCGGCCTTGTCGTTTTCACTATAAGGCACCAGCGCGTTCGCGCCATAGACCGAGGAGGTCGACGCCATCAACAGATGCCGCACTCGCAGCCTGCGCGCCGCTTCCATCACATTGAACGCGCCGATCACATTGCTGTCGAGATAGGCGCGCGGGTTTTCGATGCTGTAACGCACGCCCGCTTGCCCCGCGAGATGGATGATCATATCCGGCGCGAAATCATCGGCCACGAGGTCGAACAGCGCCTGATCCTCCAACATGCCCGTGGTTGTGGTGAAATCCGGGCTTTGCAGCAAGACCTGTTGGCGCCGCTGCTTCAGCGTCACATCATAGTAGTCGGTCATGCCGTCGTAGCCGTGAACCACCATCCCCTCGCGCAGTAGCAGCCGTGCCAGATGGAACCCGATGAAACCGGCTGTTCCGGTAATCAGCACCCGCATCGGCGGCTTCGCGGCGTCACTTGTCATAATGCCCCACCCCATGCCAACGCCAGGCGTCGGCAATCATTTGCGGCAGGGTTGAGCGGGTTGGGGCCCAGCCCAACTCCTCCACCGCGCGAGCAGAGCCGGAGACCAGACGCATCGCATCGCCCGGCCTGCGCGGGCCATCATGCACCGGCACCGGCAGATTGGTCACGACGCGCGCCTGATCCACAACCTGCCGCACCGAGAAACCGGAGCCAGTTCCAAGGCAGAAGACGCGCGCGGGGTGGCCTGCCTCCAGCCAGCGCAGCCCAAGCACATGCGCATCCACGAGATCGGAGACATGGACATAATCACGGATGCAGGTGCCATCCGGGGTCGGATAATCGGTTCCGTGCAGGGTCAGTGCCGCCCTTTTGCCGCTGACGACATCGAGCATCAGCGGGATCAGGTGGGTTTCCGGCTGATGGTATTCCCCTACGTCGGCGTCCGGATCGGCACCGGCGACATTGAAGTAGCGAAAGATCACGCTGCGCAAACCATCGGCGGTGCCGAAATCGCGCAACATCTCCTCAATCGCGCGCTTGGACGAACCATAGGGGTTGCTCGGGCGTTGCGCGGTGTCTTCCTCCAGCACCACTCCATCCTGATCGCCGTAAGTTGCACAGGTGGAGGAAAACACGAACTCCAGACATCGCGCCGCCACCGCCGCTTCAATCAGATTCAGCGAGCCACCCACATTGACGCGCCAATAGTCGCCGGGCCGGGTCACGGCTTCGCCGACCTCGCTCAGCGCCGCGAAATGGATGACCGCCACAGGTTGCCATCTGGCAAACACTGCATCAAGCCGCGCGCGGTCCAGCAAGTCGCCACGCTCGAACGGGCCGAACTTGACAGCATCCTCCCACCCCGTCGCGAGGTTGTCATAGGTGACGGGTACATATCCAGCCGCGCGCAACGCTTTACAAGCATGGGACCCGATGTATCCCGCGCCACCTGTTACCAGAACATTCTTTTGCATCAGAAACCCACAACTCCGTCGTCACCCGCGGTGGTCAAGGCCCTGCCCCGAACCACCGCGGCGCGTTTGGCACAGGGTCCGCTTTTTGGAACCCGAAAGTCAAGCACCCCGCAACGGCAATTGCCGGCTTTTCTGCGCTGACGCCTCGCGCTTCCGGTTCTTCGCGCGCGGTTGTTTTCGCATCTGCCGCTCGTCTCAAAGTGCAGATCAAAGTGCAGACTTTTCGGAGAGAAATCGCCGCTGACCGCTGCAAATCGGCTAGAACTTCCCCGCCTGTCCGCCGGGCGTCACGGCACGCCGCTTCATCTGTGCCTCGCGCCAGGTGATATAGCTGACCGCGCCGATGATCACCGCGCCGCCCGTCAACACATACGGGTCAACCCCTTCGCCAAACACCAGGGCACCCAGCATCGTAGCCCAGACCAGTTGCAGGAACGTCACTGGTTGCGTCACCGAGATCGGGGCCACTGCAAAGGCGCGGGTCATGCAGTAATGACCCGCAGTTGCCGCCACGGCCACCAGCGCGAGCGAGCCCACTTGCAGCAGGGTCATCGGCACCCAGGACCAAAGCGCAAACGGCAAGAGCCCCATACTCACCAGCACCGACAGGATCCCCACCACCGCTCCGGCAGGCATCTCACCGCTCAACCGCTTGGCGAAAAGATAGGAGCCTGCGAAACATACGGCAGCGGCAAGCTGCGACCAATGGCCCGGCGTAATCTCCCGCACACCGGGTCGCAGCACGATCACCGCGCCGATGAGCGCGACACCAATCGCGATCAACCGCCGCGCGGCCAGCTTTTCACCAAAGAACAACGCGGCCCCAAGCGTCACGCAAACCGGGTTCAGATACCCGATGGCCGTCACCTCCGCCAAGGGAATACGCGCCATGGCATAGAACCACAGCACGACCGCCACGGTATGGACGGCCCCGCGCATCCCGATCACCTTGGCAAGCCCGTGCGGCACGCCTACCCGCCACAGGGTCAGCAAGGATGGCGCCAGAATGACCACCCCCCAGGCAAAACGCAAAAACGCCGCTTGCACCGCAGGCAAATCTGTCCCCAGATAGCGCACAATCGCAGTCACGACGACAAACGACAGGCCAGAGGCGAGCATCCACATAACCCCCAGAACGGGCTGCGATCGTGGTTTGGGGCGCGAAGATTCGGTCATGGTGCCAAATGGGCAGAGCTTTCGCGACGGCGCAAGGGGTTAAGCGCCGAACGCCAGCGCCGCCGCGATTGCCCACATCGTCGCGCCGACCAGCACCTCCAGCACAACCCAAGCGCGCGGGCGCGCCATCACTGGGGCCAACAGTCGTGCGCCAAATCCCAACGCAGTGAAGAAACAGGCAGAGGCAGCCACGGCACCCACGCCGAAAACCGCAGCATAGGGCGCGTATTGCGCCGAAATCGCCCCGATCAGCACCAAAGTATCCAGATAGACATGCGGGTTGGCCCAGGTCAGCAAAAGGCAGACGGACAGCACTTTGCTCAGCGACGCAGGCGCTTGCCCCGTCGGTCGCAACGCCTCTCCGCCCTGCCACGCGGCGCGAAACCGCATCGCACCATAGATCAGCAGGAAAGCCACCCCGGCCCAGAGCATCGCATCACCAAGCCACGGCACCCGCGCCGAGACAGCACCGAAACCGGCAATTCCCGCAGTCATCAGTACCGCATCAGAGGCGGCACAGACCAGCACAACCCAGCCCACATGCTCCCTACGGATGCCTTGCCGTAGCACAAAAGCGTTCTGCGCGCCAATGGCCGCAATCAGGCTGAGCGATACCAGAAACCCTGAAACCAGCGCCTCGATCATACTGAAAACACCACGCTGGTCGCCCCTGCCAAAACGTTCGAAGCAAGCGCCGCATGGATCGCGCCGGACAACCATATCGTACAGCAAGACATCGCCATCACCTCCAGACTACTCCTTGACATATCGACAAACCCTCACTTCAATCAAATTTATTTTTCTCACTATAAGTTAGCAAAACTAATGGTTTGATCACCGCCAGCTCGCCGCCCTTGCCGCCATTCACCGCCGGGGCTCGCTTGATCTCGCCGCCGCAGCTCTCGGCGTCACCCCTTCCGCAATTTCCCAACGGTTGAAATCGCTGGAGGAACACGTGGGGGCGACCCTCATCCAGCGTGGACAACCCTGCATCGCAACCGATCCCGGCCTTCGTCTGATCCGTCACCATGAGGAGGTGATGCTGCTGGAATCTGCGGTGATCGACAGCCTGCCAAGACCGGCCACCACAATCCGGATTGCCGTCACCGCCGACAGCCTTGCCACCTGGATCATGGCGGCGCTGGCCGCAACCGAAGGCATGTTGTTCGATCTGATCATCGACGATCAGGACCACAGCCAGGATCTTCTGCGCCGCGGAGAAGTCGCCGCCGCCATCACGTCCCATCCCGGACCATTGCAGGGCTGTGATACAATCCCGCTTGGCGCGCTGCGCTACCGCGCAACCGCCTCCCCCGCTTTCATGGCGCGTTGGATGCCCGACGGTGCCAATGCCGCAACCCTGGCAAAAGCACCCGCGCTGACGTTTTCAGACAAGGACCGCTTGCAGCGCGACTGGATCACCGCACAGATCGGCGCGCGGCTCAGCTTCCCAACGCATCGCATCGCTTCAAGCCAGGCCTTTGTCGACGCAGCCGTTCTGGGGCTTGGCTGGGGCATGAACCCAGACCTGCTGACCACGGCGCATCTGCGTTCGGGCGCTTTGGTGGAGGTGATCGCGGACAGCCCGCTCGACGTGCCGCTTTATTGGCAATTCACGAGGTTGACCGCACAGGCGCTGGTGCCGCTGACCCGTGCCATCCAAAACGCCGCGACGCACGCACTGGCCGCAGTGCCCGGAATGTCCCGCAGCATTTCTGTCGCTGTTGCTCCCGGCGAGATTTCCTGAAATATCAACAGCCAGCAGACCACAGGTTTCCGATGCCCGATCTCCGTTCCCCGCGCCTTGCCGTCATCGCAATGTTCATCCTGAACGGTGCACTTCTCGGCATCTGGGCCTCGCGTATTCCCGCCATTGCGGATGCGCATGGCCTGACACCAAATCTGCTTGGCTTGCTGCTTCTTTGCCTTGCCGCCGGGGCGATCACCTCGTTCCCGCTTGCGGGGCGCGCGGTTGACCGGTTTGGTGCGGCATCCGTCACCCGCATCATCGCCGTTGCCTACTGCGCCGCGCTGGTGACACTTGGCCTTGCGCCAAACCTGCCTCTGCTGGCGCTTTGCCTTTTCCTGTTCGGCATGGCGCATGGCTCCATGGATGTCTCGATGAATGTCTGGGCCGCCGAGGTCGAAAAAGCGGCGGGCAAGCCGATCATGGCGTCATTTCACGCAATGTTCAGCCTCGGCGCCGGACTGGCGGCTGCGATGGGATATTTCGCGATCAAAGCCGGAACCAGCGTTCCCACCCATTTCGCGCTGGCAAGCCTGCCGCTCGGGGCCATCAGCCTCGCCATCGCCTCCGCCCCATGGCACTCGGCGCGCAGCATAGCCAGAAGCGACGGCATCTTCGCGTTTCCGAAAGGCGCATTGGTGTTTGTCGGCTTGGTCGGCTTTGCCGCCGCGATGGGCGAAGGCGCTGTGGCCGATTGGGGCGCGGTGTTCCTGAACCGCAGCCTCGGCACAACGGAGGCGCTCGCAACCTTCGGCTATTCCGCCTTCTCCGTTGCGATTTTCGTGATGCGGATGCTCGGCGACCGGATCATCCGCCGCTTCGGCTCCACCCGCGCCGCCCGGCTCTCCGGTGCGATCGCGTTGGTCGGCGTTGTGATCCTTACGACCAGCACCGGCTTGCCCCAGGCGTTGACCGGCTTTTGCCTGATGGGATTTGGCTATGCGATCCTGTTCCCGCTCGCCTTCTCCCGCGCTGCCGCTGACCCGCTGATCTCCCCCGGTCGCGCCATCGCGTCCGTTGCAACACTCGGCTATGGCGGGCTGCTGCTCGGCCCCCCGGTGATCGGCTTCATCGCTGAGGCAACCTCGCTGCGCGCCGCCTTGCTGTTGCTGGCGCTCTTGGCCGCGATGATTATCGCTCTCGCACCGCATCTGCAAAAACCCGCCATTTGATCGCTCAATCTTCTCTGCAAAAATATCCAAACCCTACCGCCGACAATCAAAAACCCCCGGTCGCAAAACCGGGGGCTTGATTTTTCGACAAAAAGTCGGATCAAGCGATCAGGCGTCGAGCAGTGCCGCGACATCTTCCGGGATGTCGAAATTCGCGGTTACGGTCTGCACGTCATCGTCTTCTTCCAACGCATCAATCAGCTTCATCAGCTTGGTCGCGGTTTCCAGATCCACCTCCGTCCGCGTTTGCGGCCGCCAGATCAGCTTTGCCTCCGACGACTCGCCCAACGCTTTCTCCAACGCCTCCGACACCTCGTTCAAAGCGGTATCCGCGCAATAGATCCAGTGCCCCTCCTCATCGCTTTCAACATCGTCCGCCCCGGCCTCCAACGCCGCCATCATCACGGTGTCGGCATCCCCTGCCTCAACCGGGTAGGTCACTTCGCCAACGCGGTCGAACATGAAGGAAACCGACCCGGTGGTGCCAAGGTTGCCACCATGCTTGGTGAAATAGCTGCGCACATTCGACGCAGTGCGGTTGAGGTTGTCGGTCATTGTCTCCACAATCACGGCGATACCGTTGGCCCCGTATCCCTCATAGCGCAATTCGGTATAATCCGCAGCATCCCCGGTCTGCGATTTCTTGATCGCGCGGTCGATCACATCCTTCGGCATCGAGAGCGATTTCGCCGCTTTCACCGCAAGTCGCAGACGCGGGTTCTTATCGGGATCAGGCTCCCCCATCTTCGCCGCCACGGTGATTTCCTTGGACAGTTTGGAAAACATCTTGGAGCGCAGCTTGTCCTGCTTGCCCTTGCGATGCTGGATATTCGCCCATTTGGAATGGCCTGCCATGAGCCCGGTCTCCGCTAAGAAAAATCGCTGATGCTGCCCTATACACAGGGCCAGCCCCGGTCCGCAAGCCCGCGCAATCGGATCAGAACGGGAAAAAGAACGGGATCAACGTGCTCATCACCAGCATCATCAGCAAATTCAACGGCACACCGATGCGCAGGAAGTCGGTGAACCGATACCCCCCGGGCCCGTAGACCAGCGTATTGGTCTGATAGCCGATCGGCGTCGAAAAACTGGCCGACGCCCCGAACATCACCGCCACCACCAGCGGCCTCGGATCAACGCCGAGAGAGGTGCTAAGCCCGATCGCAATCGGCGTCAGGATCACCGCAACCGCATTGTTGGACACCAGTTCAGTCAGCACCGAAGCAAGCCCGTAAACCGCAAAAACCATCACAAACGGCGGCAAACCCAGCAAAAATGGCGATATCGCATCGACCATCAGTTTCACCGCGCCGGAATGGTCAAGCCCCATCCCCACCGCCAGCATCGAAAAGATCAGCGCCAGCAACCGGCCCTCGATGAAGCCGAACGCCTCATCCGCATCAATACAGCGCGTCACCAGTACAATCGCGACGCCGATCATCGACAGAATGACAATCGGCGCGATGTTCAGCGCCGAAAGCCCGACAACCCCGGCCAGAACTGCAATGACAATCGGCGCGTGACCGCGACGAAACGCGCGTTCCGACGGATGGGCGATATCGACCAGATCCATATCCTGCGCCAGCCGTTGAATATCCGCCGTGGCCCCTTCGATCAGCAACGTATCCCCGACCTGCACCACAAGGTCATCCAGTTGCCGCCCTATATTCTGGTTCCGCCGATGCGCGGCCAGCGGATAAACCCCATAGCGCCGCCGCAGCCGCAGCGCGCCCAGAGAGCGACCGACCATGCCGCACCCCGGTGTGATCAGCACCTCCACCGTTTCGGTCTGCACCGAAGACAACTTGTTGAGATGCCGCAAATCCTTGCTGTTCTGCAAGGCAAGCACCTCTGACATCGGGGTGCGCAACACGACCCGATCCCCGGCCTGCAACTCCACCGCCGCCAGAGCACGGCGCAAACTGGCGTCACCACGCAATACGTCGATCACCCGCATCGAATCGCGTTTGAACAGTTCAACATCCATCACCTTCTGTCCGATCAGCGTGGACTCCTCCGGCACCGCCACTTCGGTAAAGAACTTCATCGCGGATTTGTTGCCGAGCAGCATTCCCAGGCTATCGCGGTCCGGCAGCGCCTTGCGGGCAAACAGGAACAGATAGGTCACACCGACCAGCGACATCACCACCCCAAGCGGCGTGATTTCAAAAATTCCGAAAGGTTCCATCCCCATCTGGCGACCGACCCCATCGACAAGCAGGTTTGTCGAGGTGCCGATCAGGGTGATCGTTCCGCCGAAAATCGCCAGATAAGACAGCGGAATCATGACTTTGGAGGCAGACATCTTCAGCTGGCGCGCCAATTGCATGAACACCGGGATCATCACGACAACGATGGGCGTGTTGTTCATGAAAGCAGACATCAGGATGATCGCAACGGTCAACATTGCAAGCGTCACTGCCGGTCGCGCCTCCACATTGCGCACCGCAAGCCGCGTCACCCAATCCAGCGCACCGGTCCGCACCAAAGCCCCCACGATTACGAACATCGCCGCAATCGTCCAGGGCGCATGGTTCGACAGCACCGAAAGCGCATCCTCCTGCGGTAAAATCCCCAGGATCAGCATCAGCGCCGCCCCGGCAAGGGCCGTCACCTCCACCGGGAACACCTCGCGCACAAACAGCGCGAGCATGCCAAGCAGGATGGCGATTGCCAGCCAGGATTCCACCGTCTGCGAAAATTCAAAGCCGAACATGGCGCATCTGCCCTTCAAGGATGGAGATCAATCTAGCCCGCCCGGCGCGGTCGACGACAGGAAATTTCTCAGCCCACCGGTCCGGGCCGCGCTTCCTGCAACCGCCCGCCGATGCGGATCATTGATATGCGGACCGCGCGGCCCGTCTGGTCGTCGGTTTCAACATAGACGCCCGACAGGGTGGCAGTCCCGGCCGCAGGTTCAAACCGCGCCTTCGGCATACCGGTGATGAAACGCCGCATCGGTTCCAGCTTTTCCATGCCGATCACGGAATCATAATCGCCGCACATGCCCGCATCGGTCAGATAGGCGCAACCTTGCGCCAAAATCTGCGCATCCGCCGTTGGCACATGGGTATGGGTGCCGACGCACAGGCTCGCCCGCC
>NZ_JAKDLJ010000112.1 GCF_030452865.1 Pseudorhodobacter sp. | reverse complement strand
CAATGCGGACTACCAGATCGAAAACCTGTCGCATGTTGTTGCGGATCAGCATCAGCGGCGCACCTGCCGCGTGCAAGGAGGGGAGCGTTTTGCACTTGCTCGCTTTCCTGCCCGCCCATGCCGCTGACGGCTCGTCCATGATGGTCCGCCCAGGGGTAAAACGTCGCCATGCGGGCGCTGGCCGCCCGACATCCGCTCGATGGTGTTGAGGCTACCGGGACTCTTGCCCCCGGTGTTGGCCAATGCCGCCAGGGTCGCCTCGTGTATCGCCTTGTGATCTAGGGTCGAAAACGGTCCAAGCCGAAATTGATCGTTTCGCGGCCCAAAAACAGAGTGTTGGACATTTCGAGATGATCTGCCAAGGCCAGCGTTTGGAGCGTCCTCTCAATCCTGACCTTCCTGGCGTCCAGTGGATCGACGAAATTCACCACCTCACCTTTGGGCAGCATGTCGCGCCTTGTGGCTGTCTAAGTCGGTGATCTGGCGCGAAAAGACTGATTTTCCTGTGCCGTTGTCACCGAAGATCGCCACATATTCACCCTAAATGTCGTTTGCGGGGCGTCGCGGACGCGGCCGATCACCGTCATAGCAATCGCTTCAAGTTCATATAACACCCCCATGTCTGCCCGCGCCGTCAGGTTTTCGACGCCGACACACGTGCTTCAATCGACGCCAGAACTGCGGCGATCACATGGAGCAGGAGGTCGTGCCGCGCGCCATTGCCCCCGATATGCCGTGCGGCATCCTCGCTTGAGTGGGTGGCATAGAGGTGTTTGGCGTAATCCGTGAATTTCCGGATCACATGAAACCGGATCGCCAGCGCCGCGAAGATGAAGGCCGACATATTGCCTTTGCCGATTGCCGCAAACTCTCGGCCTGGAATGACATGGTACTGCCATTCGAACACCATTTCGCAAGTGCGCGCGGCGCTGGCGATCCGGTTGTGAGCGTCAACCAACACGCGATGCTCGTCTTCCATCTGATCAAGCGGCAGCGCCGGGGCGACCGCGCCCGATAAATGCACGATACCGGTTTGTCCCGGAGTAATCGCGACACGATCGGTGAGAGTCTGGCGGAACGTGTCATGCAACCGTTTGAAATGTGCATCTGCGCTCAACGCCTCGATGGTCTCGACCAGTTCTTGTTCGGAGTGCAGTGATCAACGCGCAAAGCCCAAATCCTCCACAACAGGTCAGTAAGTTTTTGCCCTGCATCAGCGGTGAAATCGGTTTCAACGACGGCCGTAAATTCGCCTGCCGCTTTCCGATTCCCGGCCCGGTACGATCGTTGGGCGGGATCAGGCTGATGGTTTCAGCGTCCGCCGCTCTTGCGGTGGCGATCAGCGCCCGCACGGCCGCCGCCCCTTCAGGGTTCCGTGCGTCGAACCGATCGACAAGGTTCAGGCCAACCAGTCGCATCCCCTCATCCGCCGCCATCTTTTCCGTACCCGAAGCAGGCACGCCATCGAACAGAGCAGTCGCAATGTCGTTGCGCACCTCAACCCCGACACAGCCCAAACCGGCGGCAAGATCTCTCCAATCGGCATAGCTCAGATGGGGTGTGGTCATATGGTTCCGTGCGGTTTTCATACTTGTCTCCAAGGCAGGAACGGGTTGCGACGATCCCATCGTTCCCTGATCGTCGCGGCCGGGTTGCACCGTTCGAACGGATTCGCCCATCTGCGACCCGTATCCCATCCGTGGTTGCCACAGGCTTGAAACCGGCAGGGTCGCGCCGGGATATCCGCGTGAGATTGCCGTGAAATCGAACAAAACAGCAGCTTGTCTGCCGAACCGCATGCGATTGCTACTCCGCGCGGTCCCTGCCGCTTGCACCCATCCCCGGCCCCGGTTAAACCCTGCTCAAAGCAGAAAAAGGGGCTGTCATGTCCATTAATATTGATACCGCGCGCAAGGTCGCGAAACTCGCCCGGATCCGGGTGGATGAGGCGGATTTGGCCGCACTCGCGACCGAACTCTCGGGCATCCTCGGCTTCATGGAACAGCTCAACGAAGTTGACGTGGAAGGGGTGGAGCCGATGACGTCGGTGACCCCGATGCGCTTGAAACGGCGCGCGGACGTGGTGACCGATGGTAATATTCCGGCGCAAATCCTGAAAAACGCTCCGGATGCGCGAGAAGGATTCTTTGCAGTGCCGAAGGTGGTGGAATGACACATCCGAACGAACTGACCATTGCCGCTGCCCGCGATGCGCTGCGCCAAGGTGAACTGACGGCAACCGATCTGACCATGGCCTGTCTGACCGCGATGGACGCAGGCGACGGGCTGAACGCGTTTGTCCACAAGACGCCGGAACTTGCGCTCGATATGGCGCGCGCGGCTGATGCGCGGATCAAGACCGGGGATGCACCTGCGATGTGCGGCATCCCGCTTGGCATCAAGGACCTGTTTTGCACCAAGGGCGTGGCATCGCAGGCAGGCAGCCGGATCCTGCAAGGTTTCAAACCAGAATACGAATCCACAGTGACCGCACAGCTTTTCAACGCCGGCGCGGTGATGCTCGGCAAGTTGAACATGGATGAATTCGCGATGGGGTCATCGAATGAAACATCCTGTTACGGAAACGCCATCAACCCATGGAAGGTCGATGACCGGGCTCTGACGCCCGGCGGATCCTCCGGTGGGTCGGCTGCGGCGGTGGCGGCAGATCTGTGCTTGGCGGCAACCGGCACCGATACCGGCGGCTCCATCCGCCAGCCTGCGGCGTTCACCGGGATTGTAGGGATCAAACCGACTTATGGCCGCGTCAGCCGTTGGGGCGTGGTGGCATTTGCCTCCTCGCTTGACCAAGCAGGACCGATGACGAAATCGGTGCGCGATGCGGCGATCATGCTCGGCGCGATGTCGGGGCACGATCCGAAAGACAGCACCAGCGCTGAACTCGCAGTGCCGGATTTCGAGGCGGCGCTGACCGGCGATATCAGGGGCAGGAAGATCGGCATCCCGCGTGAGTACCGGATGGAGGGCATGCCCGCCGAGATCGAGGCGCTTTGGACTGATGGCACCGCGATGCTGAAAGACGCAGGTGCTGAAATTGTTGATATATCCCTGCCACATACCAAATATGCGCTGCCCGCCTACTATGTGATTGCGCCTGCCGAGGCCTCGTCGAACCTCGCCCGCTATGACGGCGTGCGCTATGGCCACCGCGCGAAACTGGGCCCCGGTGACGGCATCACCGAAATGTATGAAAAGACCCGCGCCGAAGGCTTCGGTCATGAGGTGCAGCGCCGCGTGATGATTGGAACCTATGTACTGTCAGCCGGTTTCTATGACGCCTATTACAACCGGGCGCGGCGGGTGCGGGCGCTGATCAAGCAGGACTTCGATCAGGTTTTTGCCGCCGGAATTGATGCGATCCTGACACCGGCAACGCCAAGTGCCGCCTTTGGCTTGGGCGAGATGGCGAATGCCGATCCGATCCAGATGTACCTGAACGACGTGTTCACTGTTACGGTGAACCTGGCTGGTCTGCCTGGGATTTCGGTTCCCGTCGGTCAGGATAAACAAGGTCTGCCCCTGGGGTTGCAACTGATCGGCAAGCCGTGGGAGGAAGCGGATTTGCTGAATCACGCCTATGTGCTGGAGCGCGCGGCAGGCTTTGTGGTCAAACCGGAAAAATGGTGGTAAGGCCAGCACAATTCCCTGTGCCGGAGCGTTGTATGCAATTGTCGAAACTTCTGTTCGTCTGTTCGGTCCTGACCGCCTGTACTCAGCCGGTACCGGATTCCGGGGCTGGCGTGGGTTTCGGTGACTATTCGGACTACATGCGTCAACGCGATGCGGCAGAGCGGACTGCGGGCCGACCGATGACGGCAATCCCGCAGCAGCAATCGGCGCAACCGGTCTTTTCCACGGAAGGCGTCGGCGCGGCAATCGACAATGCCGAAAGCCGGACTGCCGTTCCGCAAGGGCGGGTGATCGGGGCCGCAACGCCAGTGCAACCCAACACCCCCCCTGCGCAGACTGGCGGCAGCTATGTTGCGGACCGTCCGCGCGGCAATGCTCCTGCCGGGATCAAGGAGGAGTCCGGTGAAATGCGGGGCGGCAGCGCCATCTCGGATGAACAGGATTTCAAAGCGGTCTCCTCTCGCGAAACCATCGCGAGCGACAAGGAACGTCTGGCAGAAAACCGGGCACAATATCATGTGGTCGAACCGACCGCCTTGCCACAGCGCACAGGCAACCTCGGCCCGAGCATCGTGCAATTCGCTTTATCAACCACGAACAGTCCGGGCACGCAAATATACAAGCGCGGCGGCGGATTGTTTCAGCGTGATCCGCTGGTGACCTGTGCCAAATACGCCTCCCCTGACCTCGCGCAGGAGGCGTTTTTGGCGAAGGGCGGCCCGCAAAAGGACGGCATGGGGCTTGACCCCGATGGCGATGGCTTTGCCTGCGGCTGGGATCCGCGCCCGTTCCGTACAGCCCTCCAGTAACGCGCCCGTGCCACTTTCCCCGAATTTCGGAGAGCGGCGCGGTGGCTTGGTGCCGGAACTTGTGGTGATCCACTACACCGCGATGGAAAGTTGTGCCGCGGCCGCAGCGCGTCTGTGCGACCCAAGACATGAGGTTTCCGCGCATTACCTGCTGGATTATGACGGCACGCTACTGGCACTGGTGCCCGAAACCGCGCGTGCCTGGCACGCAGGGGCGGGCAGTTGGTGTGGTCGCGATGACATCAATTCCCGCTCCATCGGGATTGAACTGGCGAATGACGGTGCCGAGCCGTTTCCGGAGCCGCAAATGCGGGCGTTGGAAACCTTGCTGGCGGGGATACTGGCGCGCTGGAACCTGCCGCCAGAAGCGGTGATCGGTCATTCCGACATGGCGCCGGGTCGCAAGACCGATCCCGGTGCGCGGTTCGATTGGCGCCGACTGGCGCGGACGGGCCTGGCAGTCTGGCCGGAACCGCTTGGCCAAACTGCCCCAGCCGAAAGTTTCGCGGCTTTCGTGCAGCGATTCGGATATCCTGCCGCGCCGACCGAGACCTTGCTTGCCGCGTTCCGCCTGCGCTTTCGCCCATGGGCAAAAGGGAGCGTGGATGGCTTGGATGCCGGTCTTGCCCAAAGCCTCATGCTGCGCTTTGCAATTGACCAGGACGGGCCGGTCGGCTAAATCCCATTTCGCGCGGATGGCCGGATGACCGCGTGTGTGGCGTCGTCCCGCAAGGGAAACCGCCATGCGCGAGGAAAGTCCGGACTCCATGAGGCAAGGGTGCCGGGTAACGCCCGGCTGGGGTAACCCAAGGGAAAGCGCCACAGAGAAGAAACTGCTCTGCTTGCAGAGTAATGGTGAAACGGTGGGGTAAGAGCCCACCGCGGACGTGGCAACACGGACGGCATGGCAAGCCCCACCCGGAGCAATGCCGAATAGGGACCTCACGCGGTTGCTTTCGGGCAAGAGCAGGGACGCATCAGCCCCGAGGTCCGGGTTGGCAGCTAGACCGCACTGGTGACAGTGGGGGCAGAGGAATGGTCATCGAAGGGGGGAAACCCCTGGAACAGAATCCGGCTTACAGGCCATCCGCGCAAATTCTGACTGACTGCGGCCACGGTGTCCGACACCTGCATGTCTTCTCTGCAAAAATATCCTCGCCGAAGGCATGGCGCGAAGCGCCAGAAAACGAATACGCCGCAGGCGTTCAATTTGATGGTCAAGCCACCGCTTTGACGGTTGACTCTGCCGGTATCGTGGCTAAAAGGCAGATCAGCTAAGGATTTCACCGGAAGCACTGCTTTCCGGGCGGTAGGAGAGACGAAAATGGCGAAGCCGACGACGATCAAGATCCGTCTGAACTCGACGGCGGGCACCGGGCACTTCTATGTGACCAAGAAGAACGCCCGCACCATGACCGAGAAAATGGTTGTACGAAAATATGACCCGGTCAAGCGTGAACATGTTGAGTACAAGGAAGGCAAGATCAAGTAAGATCTGCCGACCCGAACCAAAGATGAGGCCGCGCTTTTGCGCGGCTTTTTCATTTCTTGCCGCGTTATTTTCCCTACAGTTCAAAGTGCAGTTCAATTCTCTGAAACGGAAAGGGCCGCCCGAAGGCGGCCCTGAAACCGTTTATGCCTGCCCGCTCAGTTGCGGTTGCCCATGAATTGCAGCAGGAACATGAACATGTTGATGAAGTCGAGATAGAGCCGCAACGCGCCCATGATCGCCGACTTTCCCAACCACTCGCTGTTGCCTTGCTGTGCGTTGGCGATGTACTCGGTCTTGATCGACTGGGTGTCATAGGCGGTCAGACCCGCAAAAATCAGCACACCAATGGTAGAGATCGCGAATGCAAGCGCCGAGGAGGCGAGGAAGATGTTCACGACCATCGCCACGATCAAACCGATCAGGCCCATCATCAGGAAAGTACCCATGCCGGACAGGTCTTTCTTTGTGGTGTAGCCATAAAGCGACAAGCCGGCAAACGCGATTGCCGTGATCAGGAAGGTCTGCGCGATCGAGGTGCTGGTATAGACCAGAAAGATCGACGACAACGACACGCCCATCATCGCTGCAAAAGCAAAGAAGAACAGTTGCGCCGCCGCTTGCGACATGCGGTTGATCATCGCGCTGAACGCGAAAACCATGCCGAGCGGTGCCAGCATCACCAGCCATTTCAACGGCGAAGTGTAAAGCGTGACGCCAAAGCTGGTCAGATATTGGCTGGTGCCGATCTGCGCCGCTGCGGCCGAAGGGTCGGTTGTGGTGGCAAGCCCGGCAATCGCCCAAGCTGCGGCCCCGGTCAGCAACATGCCCACCGACATGATGCCATAGACCTTGTTCATATGGGCCTTGAGCCCGGCATCAATCTGCGCGCTGCGGGTGCCCGCGCCGACCGATGTTGTGGTTTGATACTGAGCCATAAAAGCCTCCGGTTGAAGTCCATGTCAGGTCTTTGTTTGTGACAGACCTAGCTGGTATTGAATATTGGGGGTTTGGACATGGATATCAAGTATTTCCATTGGCATATTCTGCGCCTTTTCAGCAAAATTCAGCGTATCGGTGCAATTCACCGTGGTTTTTCGCGCCAATGCGCTGGGGCATCCCAAATCGGACGGCGGCTTTCGGTCTTTGCTTCCGCAGCAGTAAGACCCAGATCACAAAGCCGCGCCGCGTCGAGCCGAGCGAGGGCGCGGCGGTCCCGACGCAGGGAGAAAAGCCGTGGCCAGGCGCATAAACCGCGAAGAAGTAAAGGACGCAAGGATTTTTCCGGACCGTATCCGCAGGTTGAAGTCGTTGTCATCGTCATTTCCTTTCGTGATCTGTTTGAACTGAAACATTCTGATTCTTGATTTATGATCCTTTCTGCTCCATCATGGAAATGAATGATTGTTGGTTTCAGCAGAACGGATTTTGATATGTCGCGCAATCTTGATACTTCCGCGCTCCGCGCTGTGCTTGCTGTGGCCGACGCGGGAGGTGTGACCCGTGCGGCAGGCGTGCTGAACCTGACGCAATCGGCGGTGTCGATGCAGGTCCGTCGGTTGGAGGAAACGCTCGGTGTGCAGCTTTTCCATCGTGGCAACCGCAAGATGAAACCCTCGCCGGAAGGCGAAAAGCTGATCTCCTATGCGCGGCGGATGATGGCACTGAACGATGAGGCGCTGATGCGCCTTGCGCCCGAAACCTTCGACGTGGAGCTGCGCCTCGGCGTCCCGTGTGACATTATCGCGCCGCAGATGCCGGCGATCCTGCGCGATCTGTCCATCGGCTATCCGAAAATGCGGATCAAGCTGGTTTCCTCCGGCAGCATTTCGTTGCGAGAAGCGTTCCGCGCGGGGGAGTTCGACATGATCCTGACCACCGAATTTCCAGTGCCGGAGGGTGTGGAGGTGCTGGCCAAGCATCGGCTGGTCTGGATATGCTCGCCCGACTTGCGCGCGGTGGAGGCGCGGCCTTTGCGGCTGGCCTTCAAAGACACCTGTGTGTTCCGCGGGGCCGCGCAAAAGGCCCTGGATGCGGCCGGGATCGTCTGGGAAACTGCCTATGAAGGCGAGAGTGAGACGGTGGTGGAGGCCAATGTGGCCGCCGGTTTGGCCGTTTCAGCGCTGATCGAGGGGCAATTGGCGCCGGGGTGCGTTGCGATTGGACCGGAGACAGAATTGCCTGCGCTCGGCGATTGCTACATCTGCCTTTACGACAGCGGGCAGGCCAAAGGCGACCTGGCAGAAGCATTGCGCGCCGCACTCCGGCAAAGATATGGCGCGACGGGCGGTTGAAAATTCTTCGACGAAGAATTTCCGGCGACGATCCCGACACGCGCTTGGTGTTTGCCAAAGCGTTCAGGTATTTTTGCCAAGATGAATTCAGTGGATGGTTCGCACTCAGATCGTTGTCAGCATCCGGTAGCCGGGCGCGTAGGACAGGCGTACCGAGGTGATCGGCAGACTTCCGGCCCATGTCGTGCGCTCCACTGTCACGAGTGCGGCACCGGGCGTGCAGCCGAGGTCGCGGGCGGCAATTTCATCAGCATTTACCGCACCGAAACCAAAATCCCCGCCGGAAAACGCCGCATTCTGCACCAGCCATTCATTGGCGCTTTGTCCGGCGAAATCGACAGTTGTGATACCCGGCACCGCCGCCGGGTTGATCCAGCGGTCCTCAAGACAAAACGGCGCCGAATCGGCAAGATGCAGCGCACGCACATGGATCATGGCTTGCCTCATAGGGGGACCAAAGGCAATTTGGATGTCGGCGGGCGCATGCCCTTCGCGCTGTTCCAGCAAGCGGTAGCCATAGGCGAACCCCCGACTTTCAATATCCTTGCGGATGATCGGGATTTCCAGCGTTGCCTTGCGCACCGGATGCAGGGACACGCGGGTTCCGGCTTTGCGACGCCGCTCCAGCAGGCCCGCTTCGGCCAGTTCGCGCAACGCCCGGTTGACGGTGGCACGGGCGCATCCGAGTTCCATCGCAAGCTCGGCTTCATTCGGGATTTGCGCGCCGGGGGGCCATTCGCGGCTGTGGATGCGGCGCAGCGCCTCAGCCTGCACTGATTGCCAGGTGAGTGTGGTCATACGATTGCGCTCACAGGCTGCGCAATTTGGTGATTGTGGCGACATAGGCGCGTGAGATCGCATCATGTGCGTGGTGCTGACCATCTGTGACCAAGTGTCGCCCGGCGGACCAGAGGTCACTGATCAGGCGATCATCGCCCGCGAAGATATAGGCATCAAGTACCAGATCGCCCTTGCGCCCCGCCATATCCGGCCCATCGCCGTGCAACGCGACCAGATCGGCAAGTTTACCTGTCGCGATCACGCCTGCGTCGCGACCAGCGGCTTGCGAGCCGCCTCG
>NZ_JAKDLJ010000534.1 GCF_030452865.1 Pseudorhodobacter sp. | reverse complement strand
TACGCCGGGGGTTGCACACCCCCGGACCCCCGTGGGGTATTTCATCAAAGATGATGCCGTGCCTATTCGATCAGCGCATCATTGAGATGCGATGTTTCGCGGGCTTTTAGCCCGTGCGCAAAACCTGCGTTATTTGTGCCATGATCGACAGCGCAATTTCCGCCGGGGATTTGGCACCGATGGCAAGACCAACAGGCGCGTGGATGCGGGCAAGCTGACCTTCGGACAGTCCCGCTGCGCGCAATCGGTCCAGTCGCTTTGCATGGGTTCGGGAGGAGCCAAGGCTGCCGATATAGAACGCGCCGGACGCCAGCGCGGCCATAAGTGCCGGATCATCCAATTTCGGGTCATGGGTCAGGGTGACGATGGCGGTCCTTGCATCGGGGACAAGAGCGGTCACGGATTCATCCGGCCAGCCGTCAATAATCACCTCATCGGGGAAACGTTCGGCGGAGCCGAAAGCGCCGCGTGGGTCGATCAGCGAAGGTGCATAACCACAGACGCGGGCGATGCCGAGCAGGGGCTGCGCGATATGCACCGCACCCACAACAATCAGACGCAACGGCGGATTGTGGATGGCAATGAACCAGCCATCATCTTCCATCCCGGAGCGGTCCATCCGCATCCGCTGCCCGATCGCGTCGGCCTTCACGTCGCCCGCCCCGGCAGTCAATCGACGGCTGTGGGTTTCGGGATGGGTGAGCAGGGCAACCGCGCGACGTTCGGTCCGCGCCGCGACCAGTTCGACAAGCAGGTCCGGCGGGAAAGCGGCTATTCCTTCGCCCACCGGTTCAACGAGCACCCGGATGGTGCCACCGCAAGCAAGACCTACGCCGAAGGCATCCTCGTCCGAGACACCGAATGTCAAAAGGCGGGGCACCCCGTTCTGCAAAGCGGCAAGGGCTTCGTGAACCACCGCAGCCTCGACACAACCACCAGAAACCGAGCCTGCCATCGCGCCATCCCCCGCAATCGCCAACTGGCTGCCCGTTGGGCGCGGCGCGGACCCCCAGGTCTCCACCACGGTCGCAAGCGCGACCGCCCTGCCCGCACGGAACCACGCCAGCGCGGTTTCAGGAATTAGGTCATGGCCTTGCATCGTAACTTCTCCTTGGTGCGTGCCATAGGCGACGCATTTTGCGGCGGTGCCACAGCATCACGCGCGCGTCTTGCTTGTATCCGCCAATATCCAGTCCCGGAAGCGGCAGAATGCAGGGAGATCAAGGCTTCGCGTAGGGTAGGTCAGGACATAGGGCGTTGCGCTGATCATGGCACGGGCGGAGCCACGCCGCAGCGCACCGCTCGTCAGATCAGCATTCACGAAAAGCTCAGGCACCAGCGCCAGCCCGAGACCCGCCCGCGCCGCGGCAAGCACCATGCCAAATTGTTCGAACCGCGCCCCGCGCAGGATGCTGATCGGGTCAAGCCCGGCGTTCAGGAACCAATCGAGCCAGAGATTGGGCCGTGTCGCCTGTTGCAACAGTGGCAGTCGCGCCAGCGCCGCCTCCTCCGGCATCCCCGCCTGCGGCAGCAAAGCCGGGGCCGCGACGACGACGAGGCGTTCCTCGGCCAGAAGCGATACTTCGGCACCGCGCAAATTGGGTTGCGCGCGCAGGATCGCGACATCACGCGGGTCACGCTCGAAATCAAGCGGCGCCAGGGTGGTGCTTAGATCAAACGTCACTTCCGGCGCGATAGCGGCAAAACCGGGCAGACGCGGAATCAGCCAAAGTGCCGCGAATGTCGGCAGACTCGCCAGCCGCAAGACCGAGCGATGCCCACCGAATGACATCACCGTCAGCGCGGCGCGATCAAGATCGGCCAGCATCCGTTCCGCTTCCGGCAACAACACGCGGCCGGCGTCGGACAGCACCAGTCTTTGCCGGATACGGTGAAACAGCGCCACGCCGAGACGCGCCTCCAGACTGTTCAGCGCGCGGCTGATCGCACTTTGCGTCAACCCAAGAGCAGCCGCGGCACGGGTGGCGCTGCC
>NZ_JAKDLJ010000111.1 GCF_030452865.1 Pseudorhodobacter sp. | reverse complement strand
ATGCCCGTCAAACGCAATGGCGTTGAAACAGCGATGGCGCGGGCGGTCATTCGGCATCAATCCTATAGCCCGAACCGCGCAGCGTTTCGATCAAGTCCACATCAAACGGTTTATCCACCTTGGCACGCAACCGGCTGACATGGGTTTCGACCACATTGGTCTGCGGGTCAAAGTGAATATCCCAAACCGCCTCTAATAACATGGTGCGGGTTTGCACGCGGCCCTTGCGGCGCAGCAGCACCTCCAGCAGCGCAAATTCGCGGGGCAGCAGGTCAATGGTTTGGCCTGCGCGAGTGACTTTGCGTGTCACCAGGTTCAATTCCAAATCGCGGGCGCGCAGCAGTGTTGGTTCCTCGGCCATTTGTGGGCGGCGGCCAATGGCGTTGATGCGGGCAGAAAGTTCACCAAAGGCGAAGGGTTTGATTAGATAGTCATCACCGCCGGCGTTCAGCCCCTCAATCCGGTCATCGATGCTGCCCATTGCGGTTAGAAACAAGACCGGCGTGCGGTTTTTGGCACCGCGCAGGGTTTTGACAAGGCTCACGCCATCCAGCCCCGGCATCATCCGGTCGACGACCAAAACATCATAGGCACCAATCATCGCCTGCACCAAACCATCGGCGCCATTGGCAAACAGATCGACCGAATGCCCCTCTTCGCGCAGGCCTTCGGCGATGTAGGGGCCGGTAGTTTTGTCATCTTCCAGCACGAGTATTTTCATCAACGCCTCTTTTCATATGGGTTCGGCGGCACAACCGCGCCGCCGCTTTGGGCCCCTTTGGGTTCTATAACATGGATCAGCCTTTGTTGCCGTCCTGATCACTATCGTTTTCGCCATCCTTTTCATCGGAGTTGCCGCCGTGGTGATCGTCACCCTCGGCCATTGCGGTAACTTGAACGGTGCCATCTGCCGCAACAATAGCCCGCGCCAAGGTGCCATCGGGCTTGGCTACGACCACCTCATACCCACCAGCGGTGGTTTTGTCGCCTTCCCAGCCGGCATCCATCGCCTTGCCACCCACAGCGGTTTCGGCCGCCGTGATTGCCTGTGTCAGGCTCTGGGATGAGGCCAGAAACTGCTGCATTTCAGCGGCATCATCGGCCTGAGAGCCCGCCTGTGCGGCCAAACCAAAACCAGAGGCAACGATAAGGGTGGTGCCAAGGATCGCTTGCTTCAAACGTGTCATGAGTATCTCCTGTAACCGAGGGCCGCGGGTTTGCCGCCCTTCGTCAACCAGAGTTAAGGGCCAGGTCACCGCTTTGCCTGTCAGGCAGGTTACAGATTTGCAATGTGCCAGCGCGGCCCATCTGCGCGGATTACAAATCTGTAACCTCTGCATCATGCGCCCCACATCTTGGCTCGCCATTCCGAAGCAAGACACAATGGAATGGACAGTAAAAAATGGCACAGACATCAGAGGCATCGCACGGTCTTAACTTCAATCGCGCGGCCAGTCGTTGCGCGCTTTCCTGGCTCGCCGGGGCATTTGCGGTGGCGATTGCTGTGTTTGCACTGTTTCCACAGTTGGACATTGCGACAAGCACGCTGTTTGGCGGCGCTAGTGGTTTCCCGCTGCGGCCAAGCCCACTGTGGGAAGACGTGCGCCAGTTTTTCATCATTGTCACGAACGGTTCGGCGGTGCTGCTTTTGGGGTATTGGCTGGTGCTGCGCTTGCGTAATCCACCCCAACACGGGCGCAGTGCGTTTTGCCAGATCGCCGGGTTTGGTGCGCTTGCCTATCTGATTGTTCCCGGCGTGTTGGTCAACGGGATGATCAAGCCGCTTTGGGCACGGGCGCGGCCTTATAACGTCGACATGTTCGGCGGGACGTTTGGTTTCACCTCACCGTTTGAGCTGGGTGGCCAATGCCATGGCTCTTGCAGCTTTGTGTCGGGTGAAACCAGTGCATTGTTTACCTGCGCCACCGTGGCCGCGCTGTTCTTTGCGCCAATGCTGGCCGCGAAATGGCGCATGCCTGCGCTTTGGGTGATCTGGGGGATGGCGGTGTTTGGGTCATTGCTGCGTATCGCGGTTGGCGCGCATTTTCTAAGCGACGTTGTGTTTTCGGCCATCCTGTCTTCGGCGATGGTTTTGGCCTTGGCGCTGCGTCTGTCTGTGGACCCTAAGGAGCGGAAAAACCAAGCAATGCCCGCCAAGATTACAGCTTTGTAACCCCCATGGCAGCGCACGGTTAGATCGTGTGCCTAAACCCGAACTATCGGCGGGAAAACCCGCAGCTCACCCCTCAAAACCGCCTTCTCCTCAAGGATCAAAACAATGCGAAACCTCCTTCTCAGCGTCGCCCTGATTGCTGCCCCTGTGGCCGTTTTTTCGGGTGCTTATATGGTCATGGCCCCCGCAAGTGCCGTTCAAGCCGCCACGCCCGCAGGCTCCAGCCTTGGCGATATGTCTGCCTTTGTGACAATCATCAATGACGTGGAAAGCATCAGCGCCAAAGGCGATTTTACCGCCGCCGAAAAACGTATCACCGATTTTGAAACCGCATGGGACAATGCTCAAGCAACCCTGCGCCCGATCAACAAGGCTTATTGGGGCAATATTGACGATGCTGCCGATGCTGCCCTGTCGGCGCTTCGGGCCAAAACGCCTGAGGCAGCGGCCGTAAACGGAACACTGGCCGATTTGCAAACGGCGTTGGCCGATCCCTCCTTGTCACCGACCAATGCGTCCAAAGGTGTGGCCAGCGTGGCAGGCATTGCCGTCACCGATGAAAACGGCCGCGCTTTGCCCTGTGAGGTGATGCTGAAAGACGTGGCGGCGGGGTTGGCTTCGGCGAAACTTGCGCCGGATGTTCTGGCCCAAGCCACGGATTTCCAGACCAAAGCGCTGGAGCGGTGCAATGCCGATGATGATACCCGCGCTGATGGGTTTTCCGCCCAAGCCCTTGCACTGCTTGCCAAATAATCGCGATTTGAAAGGATAAAACCATGAACCCCGCCAATTCCAACCTGCAACCCGGTGCATTTAACCGCGTCCCCGCTGTCACCGTTGATTTCTGGCTTATCAAGCTGATGGCTGTCACGATGGGCGAAACCGCCGCTGATTATCTTGCGGTAAACCTTGGCCTTGGGTTGACGACGACATCTATCATGATGGCTACCATTTTGATCATAGCGCTGGTGGCGCAATTTGCGCAAAAACGCTATGTGCCGTGGTCCTATTGGCTGGCCGTGGTGTTGATCAGCATCGTTGGCACGCTGGTCACCGATAACCTTGTCGATAACTTTGGCGTGTCACTGGTTACGACCACGGTGTTTTTCACCGGCGCTTTGGCCGCGACCTTTCTGGTTTGGTATGCCTCTGAACGCACGCTGTCGATCCACGCGATTTTCACCACCAAGCGTGAGGCGTTTTACTGGCTCGCCATTCTGTTCACCTTTGCGCTGGGAACAGCAGCAGGTGACCTCGTGGCCGAGCATTTCGCGCTGGGATACATGGCAACTGGCATTCTGTTTAGCATGATTATCGCGTCGATCACTGCGGGTTATTTCTTCCTAAAGCTTGATGGCGTCTGGGCGTTTTGGATCGCCTATATCTTTACCCGCCCACTTGGCGCGTCGTTCGGCGACCTGCTGTCGCAACCCGGTGAATACGGCGGGCTTGGCTTTGGCACCATTGTCACCAGCGCGATGTTCCTGTCGGCCATCGTCGCCATCGTGATCTATATGTCCGCGACCCGCGAAGGTCAGGAGATTGTTCCCAACGTCTGAACTAAACCAATTTAACGGGGGTGGGTTGTGGCTCACCCCCTTTGCTATTGAACGGGCTTTGCAAAAATATCGTATTCGGGTTTATAAATCGCACTGCGCATTCCGAACGCGCCCATGATGGAGTGAAACGGAAAGTCATGCGGCTTGGTTTCCTCCCGCAGAATGCTCTGGGCCGTCACCCCATGCGCCGCCTGAAAGCTGTCTGACATCCAGACCAGAAAGGGCACCAAACGTTGGGTTTGCGGGGCCACCGCATTGGGTGCGCCGTGCAGATAGAGGCCGTTTTCACCCAAAGATTGCCCGTGATCCGAGACATAGATCATCGCCACCCGCGCATTCGGCACCGCCTTTAGCGCCTCAATCAGCTTGGCATTCACATAATCGGTATAGCGAATGCTGTTGTCATAGGCGTTCACAAGGCTCTCGTGGCTGCAAGTTGCAACCTCGACCGTGTCGCACACCGGCTTGAATTCTTCAAACGCGGGCGGGTATTTGCGCCAATAAGAGGGGCCATGACTGCCCGCCTCATGCAGGGTCACAAATATGCGGTTGGCGGTGGATTTGGTCAGCTCATCCGTCAGCCCCCAAACCAAAGCCTCGTCATATTCGGGGGCAGGGCAATCGCTGCCCTTGCAGCCCGCAACGATATCGGCGGCGCGGGTGTATTCATCCACTTTGATCGGCGGTTCGCCAAAGTTATTGGTGCGGAAAATGGTCTGCACGCCGAAACGGGTCAGATAGCTGTTCAGCGGCTCAAACCCTGTGCGATCCGAGGCCGCGCTGCCCTCATGCGTCAAAATGCAAGCTACCGAGCCGATCGTATAGGTGGCGCAAGATTGCCCCGCCGGAAAGGCCACCAAGCCGGTGTTTTTGGTAAAAGGGTTGGTATCGCGGCCATAGCCGTAATAGGCGTAATCTTGGGCCCGCGATGCCTCGCCTATCACCAACACCACGATGTCTTTTTGCCCCGTTGGCACGGGGGCCAAAAAGGTCGCATCGGGCAGCAAGGTCTGGCTGCGCCCCGCCAGTGCCGCTTGGTTGAAATAGCGCGCCGTATTGGCGATATAAGACCACGGCAGCACGCGGCCCCCCAATCGGGGCGCGTGTTTGTCAAACCAAAGCCATGTGAACGCAGTGGCATAAGCCCAAGCGATAAGAGCAACCAAAACCAGGATGATGCTGCCCAGACGGATAAACCAACGCGGTTTGGTAATCTCCGCGCGGGCAATAAAAAGGCTGGGTAAAACCGCCAGCAGCAGGATTTGCAGCAGCAGTTTCGGGTGCCAGATTTGCAGCATCTCGCGCTGATCGGTGTTCAGGATATTGCCGATCATGGTGCGGTCAATCTCGGCGTTATAGGTCGTCATGAAATAGGCCGCACCGGCGTTGACGAACAGCAAAGCGATGCAAAATGCCTTCACCACCGGGGTTGGCACCGGATGCCGTTTCGACGTATTCATGCACTATCGTCCAGCCCGCGCGTTCGGCCACTTCTCGCAGCCGCAAAAGCTGGTTTTCGGGCGTCTGTTCGCCCGTCGATACGCGCGCATAGATCGCGGCCCGGCGCGCAGTCATTCGATTTCCCCTTCGCGCGGATCGCGGGCAAGGCGGGTGCCGTCTTCGGCATACCAAGCCGGGGTCGGATCGGAGCCGAAAGGATGGTCAATTGCCGGGCCATAGGACCGAGGCCCAAAGGTGCCCGGCACCAGCCAATGGCGTTCCACCGGCCCAACCTCGGGGACGAAATAAAACTGGCGCTGCCCCTCAACTATACCGGGAATAAACTGCTGCAAATTGCCTTCCATATTGCCGGATCGTCTCATTTCTTGCTCCATTTCTCGCTCAACCATAGGTAGAACATACCGCGAACACAGTGGCATCGTCTATCGGAAAGCACCCCCCTGCCGGTCGGTTCTGGGATTGCTGTCGGCACGGCGATAAATGGCCGCACTTGTGGGCTTTGCGGCGGCCAAATCGCGCTGCATCTCGGGGGTGGTTCGATAGCCATCCGAACGAAGGTTGACGACTCTTGGTGGACGATCCTGCCCTTCAACTTTATAAGGATCTGTGCGGAAAGGCTGACCTTGCCATCCCCGGTGTTCTCGTTCGACGACCCAAGCCCGTTTCAGTCGTCTTTGGCACGTTTCGGTAGTCCTGAGGGCTGCCGATGGAGATATATCGGCTCAACTACGCCAGAATAACACCAGATGCGACAGAGCGAGACTTTCTATACATGACTGATTTATCAACAAACAAAGACGCTTGCGGCACGCATCGCCTTAGCGTTGCGCTGATGATGGATTGGACCGATTGACTTGTAACACTATGAATTTATTGGTGTAAAATTGGTAGTCCTGTCAGGGTTTACCGTTGGACTGCTGAATTGGACGTCTCACACTGCCGTTACAGAAGATTTCTTTGCAAATTTGATCTGTGAATATGCGAAAGTTGGCTGAAACGGGCACGTTTTCCTGACCCTAAGAACCACTGCGTCGGTGGCCCCGTGCGGTGGAAAACTGCAACCTTCGGAGGTTGAAAAGTATTTCAACAGAACATGATCGTCGGACAGCTCACTTCTATGAAGAAATCATTTGCTCGCTTGGACATTCTGCCATGGTCTACCGCCTTCCAATTCAACGAGAAGATGATCGACAAAACGGCGAAGTTTTGGTGGAACGGGCGTCATTTGCTGCCAAAGGGCGACGATGGGCAGGCGGCGAGTTTCAATGTTGGGTAAAATGCGCTCCAACTTGCCTGCTGCAAGAGCGCTTGCGGCAAGAAAGCCGGGCAAGATCGCCAGCCCCAAGCCTTCAATTGCCATATCGCGCAATGCCTCGCCGTTGTTCAGCGTGATGCGACTGTGCAAGGCGGGAGCGACTTGGTCGGCAAGGTGCCAGAGTTGTGCATTCGACATATGGTGATATCCGATCACCTGATGCCCGGCCAGATCTGCCATAGTTTGCGGGCGGCCATGCTGGTCAAGCCATGCCGGGCTGGCGCAGGGGATCGCCTCGTCCTCGCAAAGCTTTCGCTGCGTCAAGGCGGTGTCGCGCAAATGGCCGATGCGGATTGCGATATCAAATCCGTCACGCAAAAGATCTCGGGCGCGGTCGTCGTAGTCGACACGCAGATCAAGGCTTGGGTGGCGGGCAGCAAATCGGGCGATTATCGGTGACAGGTGCATTGTGCCAAAACTCATCGGTGCCGTGATGGACAGCGATCCGCGCAGCGCGTCATCGCCCGCGCCGCCCCAAGCAGCGCTTTCAGCAGCGGCGGCAAGGTCTGCGAGGGCTGGGCGCATCCTGTCATCAAGCCGCAAGGCGCCCTCTGTTGGTGCAATCCGACCCGCGTTGCGGCGAAACAAGGCCACTCCGAGCGTCAATTCGAGATCTGATATCCGTTTGCTGATCACTGATTTTGATAGGTTGAGGCGTGCGGCTGCGGCCGTGATGGTGCCAAGTTCCATCACAGTAAGAAACGCTTCGATTTCATCCAAGGTATAGCGCATAAGACTATTCTATCAGCCGACCTGCCGTTCGCAATAACAGAACGCTGCATTCGGATTTCTAACGCTGGCTGAGATCACTTTAAACGCCAATATGGAATGTAACGAAAGGAGGCCATCATGGACCTGACTGGAATTCACCACTTGACGGCGATCACTGCAAATGCTGCAGAAAACAAGCGGTTTTATACAGATACGCTTGGTTTGCGGTTGGTCAAAAAGACCGTCAATCAAGACGATACCTCGGCGTATCATCTGTTTTATGCGGATGGTATGGCGACCCCCGGCACTGATCTGACCTTTTTCGATTGGCCGGTGGGGCGAGAACAGCGCGGAACCCATTCGATCAGCCGGACCGGCTTGTTGGTTCCCGAAAGCAGTCTGGATTTTTGGGCGACACGTCTTGCAGATGCGGGCCTTTCACGCGGCGATATCACAACATTGGATGGTCGCGCCGCGCTGGATTTTGAAGACCCGGAGGGGCAACGCTTTCGCCTGACTGCTGACGATACGGCCGAACTGCATGCATGGGCGCGCAGTCCGGTTCCTGAGGCGCACCAAATTCGCGGGCTTGGGCCGATCACCATTTCGGTGCCAAAGCTTGACCCGACCAAGCAGGTCTTGACCCGCGCTCTGAACATGCGCGAGGTGCGCGACTACGCCAGCCCAGATGGTCAAGGCCGGGTGCATGTGTTCGAGATGGGGGCAGGGGGGGCGGCGGCTGAACTGCATGTCGCCGTTCAACCGGGTCTGCCTGTGGCGCGGCAAGGTGCGGGTGCCGTGCATCACGTTGCGTTTCGCACACCGGATATGGCCGCAAGCCGGGATTGGTTGGCGCGCCTGAATGAGTTTCGTATCCCCAACTCTGGGGAAGTGGAGCGCTATTATTTCAGCAGCCTCTATTTCCGTGAGCCGGGGGGCAATTTGTTCGAGATCGCCACGGATGGTCCGGGATTTGCGGTTGATGAACCAATGGAAACCTTGGGCGAAAGCCTGTCGCTTCCGCCCTTCCTTGAAAGCCGTAGGGCGCAGATTGAGGCGGGGCTGAAACCGCTTGGCTAATACACTATGGAACATGCCGCCGGAATCTTGCCGGCGGCATGTTCATTTAGCACTTTGCGATGCAAACTCAGGCAACTGAGAAAGTTCAGGATCCGATCAGGATGACTTCAACTCTTCAGTTCAATTTTCGCCGCGCGAACGGAATGTGGGACATCGCACCGCACCGCCAATCGAACTGATCTTTGATCTGGCCGCGGTTCCGTCAATGCCCAAAGGCAAGTATTCAACCCGCGTCACGCATAGCTTTCAAGCCGACAGTCCACTTGTGCAATTCGTTCAGCAGCGCCCCCGCAGACTTGTCGATCAATTCGTTGGACTGGAAGACACCGCTATCGTCAATCTTGCTTGCCGCCATCGGGATCATCACGCCTTCCGCCATTGGCATCATCTTCAACGTCGTGACGAGAAGCTTGGCGGTTTGCACAGCGCGCAATCCACCCGAAACGCCGCCATAGCTGACAAATGCGCAAGGTTTATAGTTCCATTCGCGATAAACGAAATTCAGTGCATTCACCAAGGATGGTGGCGGGAAGTAATTATACTCTGGCGTTACAAAGACGAAGGCATCAGCCGCGTTCACGCTCTTGGCCCAGGCCTTGGTATGGTCATGTTTATAGTTTTGCTGCACGGGATGAACCGGCTCATCGTAAATTGGCAGGTTGAAGTCTGCGATATCGATAAGGTCGACATCGAATTTCTCAAGGCTTGTGGCGTAATCATTGAACCAGCGGGCAATGGTCGGCCCGATCCGCCCGGGGCGGGTGGAACAGATGATGACGTGAAGTTTGGGGGCCAACGCAATTCTCCTTGTTGATTTTGTTGAAAGTTCGGAACGCCTATCTGCTGGTATCAAGCCAAGGCCGGGTCAGGCGCAATGGTAAACTGTCGTGAGATTTGGGGGCATTTGCAAGGGGGGCAATACGGCGTATGCCCGCTACTTCGGCGCGACTAAGACAGGTTATTAGGCAATTTTGCCGACTTTCATCAAAGCAAACCGTTTCGGGAAATACCACTGCAAAACCTTGCGGAAACGGTCAGAACCATTGCGTGCCC
>NZ_JAKDLJ010000533.1 GCF_030452865.1 Pseudorhodobacter sp. | reverse complement strand
GGACCCGGGGGCGGTACCCGGCGACTCCACCATTCCACCCGCTCATTTCGGGGGTTAGGGGTCGAAATAGGATCGACGAACGTCTAAAGAGGCCAGCTTTTGCTCGGTGAGGTACCACCGTTATCGGTCCGAAACGTACAGTTGCAAATGACAACCGTGCTCCGATGGCAATGGCCGCGTAAGCGACCGGAACTATCGAAAACTAAGTCCTTTCGCTTAGCAGCGTAAGGCGGGGCCCGCAGGAGCCTGGCAACAGAATCCTGCACTTTATCCCATTTTGATTTGGTCTTGCTGATGCGGGCGGTGGGTTAAGCCTACGCTACGGCGGATGACGGCCCTGCATTCCGGGCAGCGGGCAGTCTTGGGTGATCACCGCTTCGCTGCGGCCGACTTCACAACCGCAAGCTCCCCGGCCCGTCACTCCGCAACACCGCCTCACCAAAGACATCTTCAGTCACTGCGTTCAACAGATCTCGGGCCGCAAGATCGGCCCAATTAACCGCCGCAATTGCGCAAAAGGATGGTCACAACCCTGAAAGAACTCCGAGAGTCCCGGAAATGTGCGCGCAACCCGGCGGAGGCTATCGCAGGAATTTCCCGGTAAATTGGCCATTTGCGCCGCAAACTCCGGTGTCAGACAGGCGCCGACGCTACACGCCGCGTCACAGCGGTTGCAGCGACAGCGCAGGCCGCCCGTCGCCCGGAAGGGTGTTGCCACCACCAGACAGCAAAAATCCATTCGGCTTTTGCGCTGCAATGGTCGATATCACCGCATCCTGCGTCACCAGCCCAGATGCGTTGACCAGCCTCTTGCGCCGACGCGTCCCAGTTGACACAGTGAAGGCATGAAAAGAAAATGGCTCCCCGCGCTTCTGCTTCTTGGCCCCACAGGTCCGGCCCGCGCCTGTGATACCGCCTTGTTGTTGGCAATAGACGTGTCTGGCTCTATCGACCGCGGGGAATACGCCCTGCAAATCCAAGGATTGGCCGATGCTCTCGCCGACGCGCAGGTTGCCGATGCGCTGATAGAGGGTGAAAACGCCATCGCCGTGATGCAATGGTCCGGACGCGGCGATCAGGCCATGGTGATCCCCTGGCAACGCATCACCTCCACCGAAATACTCCGCGGGGTGGAAATGCAGGCCCGCACCCTCCCCCGCGCCTTTCTCAGCTCCAATACGGCGGTGGGAGAGGCGATCAGCACCGCCGCCGCGCAATTCACCGCGACCCCCGATTGCAAGCGCCATGTCATCGACATTTCGGGCGATGGGCCGGAAAACGCCGGCAGTGATCTCGGTCGGGCGCGCAGCACCGCCCATGCGCAAGGCATTACCATCAACGCCATCGCGATTGAGGATATGGGCGCCTCGGCCCCCACATCCCAATTCTACAAAAACTCTGTCGTCACGCCAAAAGGATTTGTGCTGACGGCGCGTGGCCTTGATGATTACGCCCGCGCCATTCGCGCCAAGTTGCTGCGCGAATTGATCAAACCGATGGGTTGAAGCGTTTCGACTCGAACCTCGAAAATCCACCGCTGCCGGGGGTCAGGAATTTCAACGCTTTAGCCGACGCCTGACATTTCACGCTCAAGTCGAAACGCTCCGGGCCAATACACCCAATTCTTCTCTGAAAAAATATCCCCGCCGGAGGCATCCGGCCGTGGCCAGTCCGCTTTGCCCCCGAAGCAGCGCGACAACTGCGCCCCCCGGCATCGATCACCACGGCGATTTCAAGGCACTCCTGCGACGATCCCGGCGCCGCCAGCAGCGTCACTTTCCCGAAATGCGCCCCTTTCCTTCATCTTCAAATCCCCTATGCTGACCGGAATCGAAGAAAGGACACTGTATGGCCCGAACCATCGACTATGGCAATCTGATGCACAATGCCATGCGCGGGTTGATCCAGACCGTCCTGACCGATGTTTCGCTGAACGGCTTGCCCGGCGCACATCATTTCTTCATTACATTCGACACCACCCATCCAGACGTTGCCATCGCGGACTG
>NZ_JAKDLJ010000532.1 GCF_030452865.1 Pseudorhodobacter sp. | reverse complement strand
GTCTTTGCCTGCTTGATGATGTCGGTGATCTGCGCAAGGTCGATGCTGTCCTCGCCGTCGACGGCGATGGCAACGAATTCCAAAGTGGCGGAATCCGGCTGTTCCAGAAACACCGACGCATCGGCAAATGAAAGATCGCCCCAGTTTTCACCGAGCTCGATTTCCATGTCATCAATCAACAGGTCGAAATTCTGTACATCCCGCGAAATCGTGCACGCCATGATCGGCGCCGGATCAGGTTGGAGGTTTGCTACACTCGTCATCGCTTTTCTGCCCTTCAACAGCGGGGCTGGAGACGCGCGCCGTGCCGTTCAGGCGAATCAGCAGCCGCATATCCGAAACCCGCACACGGCGTTTTGCCGCATAATTGTTCCCATTGAAGCGAAGATGGTCGACAATCTTGGCGAGATTGGGGCTAAAAAACTGTTATTGTTTGGTCTTTTGCGCCGAACTGCGTGCATCGCCGCTATTGTTGCGCGATATCGCGCAGAGGTCGGAAAAATTGATGCGCAGTTGCGCGCAAAAAAAACCGCCTGCACCGATGGACGCGGTGCAAGCCTTGCACCTCCTGCTGCTTGAAACCGAACAGGCCGGATCGCTCCGGCCTGTCGGGGGTTCAACATAGGTTGTAATGCTTCTGAGCTTAGCCGGGGTTCGTTTCCGTGACGATCTTCCGGTTGCTCGGGTGCGGTCGCTCCGCCAGTTTGATGTATTCGCGGAAGATCACTTCGGCATATTTGCCGTTCAGCGGTGTCGCCTGGCGTTTCACAAAACCCGATACCTCGGTCACGGTGCGGCGGTTCGCCTCTTCCGGGCCGGGGGTGTTGATCACCGGGCGCGTTTCACCGAAGGAGGCGAGCGCCTCCAGCCGGTTACGCGAAATGCCCTGGCTGGCGAAATAGGCCACGACAGCCTTTGCCCGCCGCAAGCCCAATGCCTTGTTATAGGCGTTGGAGCCGACCAGATCGGTGTGGCCGTAGACGCGGAAGCGTACCTCGGGGAACTGTTTGATCCAATTCGCCTGATGTTGGAGAGTCGCAATTGCGTTGCCATCCAGAGCGGAGGAGTTGAACGCGAAGGTGATGGTGGACGGCACTTCGTCGGCAAAGCGTTTGCCGAGGGCAATGGTGTAATCCTTCTCGCCCGATTGGATCATCGTGTTGTTCATCGTGGCATTGCCGAAGTAATCAGTGTTGTCTGCTCCGGATTCACGATCCCAATCCGGCCCACAGGCCCCGAGGGCGAGCAGCGAAACACCTAATATCAAAGAAGAAACACGCATCCGCTTACTCCATCACATAGCCGTAGGAACCGCTGAAGTCCTGCCTTGCGACTTCACCAGCGGCACCTTTTGGCGCATTGACCCCCGAAACTTTTCCGAACAGGAATTGCTCACGCTCCGTGGGGGGACGAATACGGTCTGTCGGAACGGCAAGCGCCTCACCTCTGGTCGGTGTAACAAGATGCGGGGTCACGATGATGACCAGTTCCGATTGGGCGCGCTGGTATTCTGCACTGCGGAACAAGGCACCCAGCACAGGAATATCTCCGAGCCACGGCACCTGACCATTCAGGTTGCGGAAATCATCCTGCAACAGGCCCGCGATTGCAAAACTCTCCCCATCCCGCATTTCCACGGTGGTCGAGGTTTCGCGCCGTTTGAAGGCGTTGATGCTGAATCCCGCTGCTTCGACGGTGATTGTGTTGTCTATGGCGGAGACCGCGGCATTGATCGTCAGGTTGATGATATCTCCATCGACCACGACGGGGGTAAAGTTCAATTCAACGCCGAAGGGTTTGTACTCAATTGCAACCTGGCCCAGGGCACTTGCCACCGGGATCGGGTATTCGCCACCAGCCAGGAACTTCGCCTCCTGCCCGGAAAGGGCGGTCAGATTCGGCTCTGCCAGGGTCCGCACAACGCCTTTGCTTTCAAGGGCTTCCAGCAACACGGCAAATTGCAGTGATCCGGCGGAAAAGCCGATTGTCATGGCGCCGTTGCTGTCT
>NZ_JAKDLJ010000531.1 GCF_030452865.1 Pseudorhodobacter sp. | reverse complement strand
CAATGCAGTCATACCGCCGCGCAGGAACGCCAAGCCGTGGAAGGCGATCACGGCAGGTGCGGTCGCGCGCAACGAGGCCCTGCGGGCATCGAAAGACCTCGGCCGTGCGCTCTGGCGACCCCTCTCGGCAGCATCCTGCGGCTGCGCCTGCCGGGCAATGGATGGAGCGAATACCACCGCCGAAGCCGCGTCGAAACCAACCCTCCCATGGTTTGAAGACAAACCATTGCCGCGCAGTGCATGGCGCGGGACTTCGACCGTCAGGTCGCGGAGTTCCAGGTCCGTGTTGCCGTGCTGAACGGCTTCACCGCGCTCGGCATCCCTCTCCCAAAGGTTGCACGATAGGTCTGTCCGGCAGAAGGGGCAGTCCGGACGCCAGATGATTTGTGAAAAAGTGCCCAATGGGTGGCGCCTGTCCTCCGCGCTGCGCGTGAATGAAACCATCGCCGCCTGTCGAAGGCTCGCCGCGTGCAGCGGATGGTCTGGTCCACGGCACCCGCGCTTTGATGGCGAAGGATCACAGCAGCCGGGTGGAAAACCTCGATCACGGGCTTGTCACGGAAAACCACACAGTTGCGCTGTTTGCGGTCGACCCGGCGCATCCCGGCAAGGCGCATGTGATCTGCGAGTGCCAGCAACACATATCGCGGGGAGCAAGGGCTGCGCGCACCCCCTCGATTGCGGAAATTTGGGCGGAGCCTGAAGCGCGTGCTTTCAAAGGGGCGTTGCGGGCCTGGGAAGATGATGAGCTTGTTTTTGATCGTGAATACAATGAGCGTGTCAAGCGTGAATCTGTCCTACGCCCGCCCGGCGGCGGTGCTGTTTTGTCTTGCCCTTGGTTGCGATCAACTGGAAGTCGGTCTAATAGCGACAATGATCTGCCTGAATGCGACAGTCACGATTGCTTGTTTGATGACGATTAGCGCGTTTCAGACAAAAGAAATTGTTGCCGGATGGTGAATATGCGGGTTTATTGACCGGGAAGACAACAAAAACAATGGACAGAGTCCAAAGGGAGAATCGAATGAAAGACGATCTTGCAAAGCTCATCGACAGGATTGACGCGGCGCGTATGGGGCGGCGTGGCTTCATGGGTGGCGCGGCCGCAGTGGGCGCGTTGGCGGCAATGGGTGCGCCAGCCATGGCTGCAGGCGAAACACCGAAAAAGGGCGGTCATCTCAAACTGGGGCTCGGCGGTGGTGAAAGTTCCAATAGTCTTGATCCGGCGTTGACGCTCAGTCAGGCACCCTATAACGTCATGGCCCATATCGGTGAGCCGCTGGTCCGGGTGAATCCCGACAACAGTCTGGATATGCGGATTGCTGAGGAATTGAGCGCGAGCCCGGATGCAAAGGTCTGGTCGTTCAAAATCCGGCAGGGTATCACGTTCCATGACGGCAGCAAATTGACCGCGGATGACGTGTTGAAGACGATGCAACGCCATTCGGATGAAAAGGCAACTTCGGGTGCGTTGGGCATCATGAAGGGGATCGCCTCGATGCGCGCCGAAGGCGATTTGTTTGAAATCACCTTGTCCGATGCAAACGCCGACCTTCCGTACTTGATGGCGGATCGTCACCTGATGATCCAGCCCGGCGGCGGCATCGACAATCCGGCCAGCGGCATCATGTCCGGTCCCTACAAAATCGTCATCAATGAACCGGGCGTGCGCCACACGTTTGAGCGTTACGCTGGATATTGGGATGACGGGATCGGCCATTTCGACTCGACCGAAATTCTGATCATCAATGACTCGACGGCGCGGACTGCGGCGCTGCAATCAGGTCAGGTTGATATGGCCAACCTGATTGACCCCAAAATCGCCGCCCTTCTGGGCAAGGCTCCGGGTATCAATCTGGCGCAAACGCAAGGGCGCGGTCAAAACGTGTTCGTGATGCATGTCGATACGGCACCGTTTGACAATAACGACCTGCGCTTGGCGTTGAAATACGCCATGGACCGGCAGGAAATGCTGGATAAGGTGTTGCGTGGCTTTGGCTCCATCGGCAATG
>NZ_JAKDLJ010000530.1 GCF_030452865.1 Pseudorhodobacter sp. | reverse complement strand
GGCGGGTGGTGCTGCCGGAACTGCGCGCCTATGGCTATGCGGGTGGGTTTTCGACAGCGACACTGGCTGCGGGCGGGACGTTGGGCATCTTGATCCCGCCTTCGGTGGTGTTGGTGATCTATGCCATCCTGACCGAGCAGAACATCGCCAAGCTGTTCCTTGCGGCCTTCCTGCCGGGGGTGTTGGCGGCGCTGGGCTATGTGCTGGTGATCGGGCTTTATGTCCGGCTTTACCCCGGTTCAACCGGCACCCGTCCGCGCGTTCCCTACGCCGCGCGCTTTGCGGCGCTCTATGATATCTGGCCAGTCTTACTGGTCTTTGTCACTGTCGTTGGTGGGATTTACGCCGGGCTGTTCACCCCGACTGAAGGGGCGGCTGTCGGCGCATTCGGCACCGGGTTGATTGCGTGGGTCAATGGCGGGTTGCACCGCGATACGCTGGCGGAAAGTTTCTATCTGACAGCCCGCTCGACCGCGATGATCTTTTTTATCGTATTGGGCGCGGCCTTCTACAACGGCTTTCTGGCCCTGACACAAGTGCCGCAGGAAATCGCACTTTGGGTGTCGGGTTTGGGTGTCAGCCCGTGGCTGGTGCTGATCTTCATTCTGGTGTTCTACCTGATCCTCGGCTGCGTCATGGACAGTCTGTCGATGATCCTGCTGACGATCCCGATCTTTTGGCCAGTGGTGCAGGGGTTGGACTTCGGCATGGTCGGCATGGCCCAACTCCACGCCGCCCGCGCGGCAGAGGCGCTGCATCAGGGCGTCACCATTGCCCCCGATATGCTCGCCAGCATCAAAGCCGCGATTGCCCAAGGCGCGGAACTTTCGCGCGATCAGATCAAGGCGCTTGGGCTGCGTGGGGTGAATACCGGTGCGCTGGCCCGGATCAATAGGAGCAAACGGCGATCTGGTTCGGGATTTTGGTGCTGATCGTGGTGGAGGTTGGCCTGATCACGCCGCCGGTTGGCATGAATTTGTTTATCATCAATACGATGGACCGCGAAACGCCGATCTGGGACACTTACAAAGCGGTGCTGTTCTTTGTCGTCTCTGACATTATCCGCGTGGCGCTGCTGGTGGCGTTTCCCGCGATAACGCTGTTTCTGATCGGGTGGTAGCGTTTTTGCGTTCACATTGACATAGGGTAGATCACCAATCGCGTTCGACCACTGGGGAGAGGCAGCGATTGATGATGCAATTTGAACGGAAAACGTTTTAGGGGCGGGCATGACCCACCCCCGATCCGGCTTATTCCGTCTTGGCGTTGAACACGAACAACGTCTCACCGTTGATCTTGTAATCGCTGATCAACGCCTTTGCCGTGTCGCTGACCAGCCAGTTTTCCAGCTTCATCGCCAGGTCATTGCGCACATGCGGCTGCTTTTCCGGGTTCACCGGAATGAACGTGTATTGGTTGAACATTGCCGGATCGCCCGCGAACAGCAGTTTGAGGTCGCCCTTGTTGCCAAAGTTCAGCCAGCTCGCCCGGTCCGCCAGAATATAGGCGTTCAACCCTGATGCGGTGTTCAACGCAGCGCCCATCCCCGCGCCAACCGCATGATACCACGCACCGAAGCTGGCGGCGTCCAGTTCGGCGGCCTTCCACAGCTTCAACTCGGCCTTGTTGGTGCCGCTGTCATCGCCCCGGCTGACAAAGGGTGCCTCCGCTCCGGCGATATGCTTCATTGCTTCCACCGCCGTTTTGTCGGCGGCGATTTTGGCCGGGTCTTCGGTCGGCCCGACCAATATGAAGTCATTATACATGATCTCGCGGCGGTGGGTGCCTGCGCCGGAGGCCACGAATTTCTCCTCCGCCGCTTTTGCGTGGACCAGAATCGCATCCACATCGCCGGATTCGCCCAGTTTGATCGCTTGGCCGGTGCCGACAACCAAAAGTTGCAGGTTGATATCCAGATCCTTCTTGATCGCGGGCAGCAAAACATCGGCCAGACCGGAGTTTTCAAACGAAGTGGTCACCGCCATCTTCATATCGTCGGCATAGGCGGCGGTG